>LS998015.1:3493379-3508505 GCA_900498245.1 Candidatus Zixiibacteriota bacterium | reverse complement strand
TATAACGTGACCTTCCGCGCCACCGACGGTGTCGCCACCGATTCCGAGACCATCGTTATATCTGTCATTGATGCCGGTAATCAACCGCCAGTGTTGGCGACAATAGGGTCGAAGTCGACGACTGAAGGAATCAATCTGACATTCAATATTTCGGCCACCGACGCGGATGGAACGACTCCCTCGTTTTCGACCAGTACTCTTCCGATCGGAGCGGTCTTTACCGACAATGGCGACGGCACCGGGACCTTCAATTGGACACCGGGCTATACACAGTCAGGGTCTTATAACGTGACATTTCGCGCCACCGATGGTACGGCGACAGATTCCGAAATTGTTGTTATTACCGTTTTCGATACTGGTAATCAGGCTCCTGTTCTGGCCGCAATTGGAGATAGACTAACGACAGAGGGAGTCAATCTTAATTTTGGCGTCTCCGCTACCGATCCCGATGGGACGATACCGATCCTGACAACGGGAACTTTGCCGACCGGTGCGACCTTCACAGATAATCACAATGGCACGGGGACCTTTAACTGGACGCCTGGTTTCACGCAGGCGGGAAGTTATAATGTGACCTTCCGCGCCACTGATGGTGTCGCCGCCGATTCCGAGACCATTGTTATAACGGTCAATGACTCCGGTAATCAACCGCCTGTTCTGGCAACAATTGGCCCAAGAAGTACGACGGAAGGGGTAAATCTCAATTTCAATATTTCGGCGACCGACCCGGATGCAACGACGCCGTCATTTTCAACCAGTACTCTGCCGACCGGGGCTACTTTCATCGATAACGGTAACGGCACCGGGACTTTCAATTGGACCCCGACCTATGTTCAGGCCGGTTCTTATGATGTGACCTTCCGGGCGTCGGATGGGTCTCTGCTTGATTCGGAGATTGTTACGATAACGGTCAATGACGCCGGCAATCAGCCGCCGATATTGGCGACAATCGGTTCGAAATCGACGACTGAAGGGATCAATCTGACCTTCAATGTTTCGGCCACCGACCCGGATGGAACGACCCCATCATTTTCGACCGGTATTCTACCGACTGGCGCGGTCTTCACCGACAACGGCGACGGCACCGGGACCTTTAACTGGACCCCGTCGTTTACACAATCCGGAGCCTATAGTGTGGTCTTCCGGGCCTCAGACGGTTCGCTGGTTGACTCCGAAATTGTATCAATAAATGTTCTGGAAGCCGGGAATAGAGCACCAGTGATTGCCGCGGTAGGACCACAATCTACCACAGAGGGAATTAATCTTGGTTTTACTGTCACCGCCACCGATCCCGATGGTACAATTCCGGCACTATCGAATTCTACACTGCCTCGCGGAGCCAGTTTTGTCGATAACGGCAATGGAACGGGCAGTTTTTCATGGACCCCGGATTACATCCAGTCGGGTTCCTATAATATTTCATTCTTTGCGACCGACGGCGTCCTGCGCGATACGGAAGCGATTGTCATTACGGTCATAGATGCCGGCAATCAGCCGCCGGTGCTGGCCGCAATCGGGCCGCGGAGCACGACGGAAGGAATCAGCCTTAATTTCAATATATCGGCCACTGATGCCGAGGGAGGAATCCCGACGCTTTCGACCGGGGCGCTTCCCAATGGTGCATCGTTTGTAGACAACCACAACGGTACCGGTACGTTTGCCTGGACGCCGTTATTTAATCAGGCAGGATCATACGATATTACGTTCCGAGCGACCGATGACTCCCTGGCGGTCGATTCCGAGATTGTGACGATTACGGTCAATGACGCCGGTAACCAGCCGCCGATTCTGGCCGCAGTTGGTAACAGATCGACGACTGAAAATGTGAATTTGACCTTTGGGGTATCGGCCACCGATCCCGATTCGACCATTCCGGCGTTGAGCACCTCGGCCCTTCCGACGGGGGCGGCGTTTGTCGATAACGGCAATGGCACGGGAATATTCAACTGGACCCCGACTTACATACAAGCCGGGACCTATAATGTGACATTCTATGCCTCGGATGGGGTTGCGATTGATTCCGAGGGGATAGTTATTACTGTAATTGACGCCGGGAACCAGGCGCCAGTTCTGGCAACCATCGGTGCGCGCTCAACGACTGAAGGGACAAATCTCAATTTCAATGTTTCGGCCACTGATCCCGACGCCACCATACCATCCCTGTCAACTTCAACCCTGCCGAACGGAGCGTCATTTGTCGACAACGGCAACGGCACCGGGACCTTCAATTGGACGCCGTCATACATTCAAGCCGGCACATATAATATTACTTTCAGCGCAAGTGACGGCCTTCTGATTGACAGCGAGGTAGTGACGATAACGGTTATCGAAGCGGGCAATCAGGCGCCGATTTTAGCGACAATCGGCTCACAGACAGTCTATGAAAATAGAAATCTCAATATTGCGGTGAGCGCCTCGGATCCCGATGCCACGATTCCGACTTTGACGACATCATCGCTGCCGGGAGGGGCCTCATTTGTCGATAATCATGACGGCACCGGAACATTCAATTGGGCCCCGAATTATACCCAGGCCGCTTCGTACATTGTCACATTCTTCGCCTTCGACGGTTCCCTGCGCGACAGTGAAATCGTAATAATAACAGTTCTTAATGCCGATGCACCGCCGGTATTGGCGGCGATCGGTTCAAAATCGGTCGCGGAAGCGAACAATCTGAATTTCGGTATCTCGGCGACTGATATAGATGGTACTATACCGGTGCTGACAACATCAACACTCCCGGCCGGAGCCGGTTTCACAGATAATTTGAACGGCACCGGGGTTTTCAACTGGACTCCGACCCTGGCACAATCAGGTGTCTATGATGTCACCTTCTATGCCACCGACGATTCCGCCGCGGTCGATTCGGAAGTGGTGCAGATAACGGTCGGCAACGTCAATCAGCCGCCGGTTTTGGCTCCTGTCGGCCCTCAGACGGTTGATGAGAATGTGAATCTACTCTTTGCCGTTTCCGCCACGGATGGTGACGGGACTATCCCGACTTTGACAACCTCGGCGCTCCCCGCCGGAGCGGTATTTGTCGACAGCGGCAACGGCGCCGGGTCCTTCAATTGGACCCCGACATATGCTCAATCAGGAACATATAATATCACTTTCTATGCATCTGACGGGGTCGATATTGATTCCGAACAGGTGTCGATTACGGTCAACAATGTCAATTTACCTCCGATTCTGGCCGCCATCGGCGCTCAGACGGTTAATGAAAACAGCAATTTGAATCTGGCGATTTCCGCGGCCGATCCCGATGGCACGAACCCGGCCCTGACGACTTCAACTCTACCGACCGGAGCCACATTTGCCGATAATGGTAATGGCACGGGAACGTTCAGCTGGACACCGAGCTACGATCAAGCGGGAGCTTACAGTGTGACTTTTTATGCCTCGGACGGCCAATATATTGACAGCGAAATTGTCGCCATAACGGTGAACAATGCCAATCGTCCTCCGGTGGCGAATGCGGGAGCCGATCAGAGCGGAGTATTTGTGAATTCCACGGTTACCCTTGACGGAACGGCGTCCTCGGATCCCGATCTCCAGGCTGTGACCTACGACTGGTCGCAGGTGAGCGGGGCCGCGGTGACCTTAACGGGCGCGACGACGGCCCAGCCGACATTTGTGCCGCCAATGCCGGGAACTTATGCTTTCCAATTGATAGTATCCGACGGGACCTTGTTCTCGGTTCCCGATACGGTTCAAGTGAGCGCCATCAATGCCGCTGCGCCGCAAGCGATAGCGGATCTGGCAATATCGATTTTGGCCGACAATATAGTGCTGAACTGGTCGGCCATCGCGGTTGATACGACGGGACTTCCGACCCAGATCGGCGGCTATATCATATATCGTGACACTATCGCTTACTTTACGCCGGTTGCGGCCGATTCCATCGGCGCAGCGAGTTCGGCGATACTGACCTTTACCGATAATAATATTTTCGGTGCGAATGTCGTCGGCGATACGCTGCATCAGTATTTCTATACCGTGGTATCCTATGATATCTATGGCAACCGGTCGACGGTTTCGAACTTTGTCGGCGAATACGATTATCAAATTATTACGACAACGACAACCAATTTCAATCTTGTCTGCGTTCCTTTCGAGAATACCGGCATAACCAATGCGGTCGAATTGATTGCCGCCATCGGCAGTACCAATGTCCGGACGGTCAATAATTATGTGCCGACCTCGCAGAGTTTCGAATCGCGCTTTGCCGCCGGATTCGGCGTCAATTTCGCGGTCGTACCGGGCCGCGTTTATCAGGTGAATGCCGCGGCCAATACCACATTCTCGGTGGCGGGCCGGATTCCCGCACCCGGGGCAATAACTTATCCGCTGGTGACGACGGCCACGACCGATTACAGTTTCCTCTCGATACCATTCGAGCGGAGCGCAGATTTTCTGACAGCGCAAGATGTTCTGAACAATCTTCCGGGAAGTTTCAACACTCTCAATCACTTTGTGGCCGCATCGCAGAGTTATCAATCCCGTTTTGCGGCCGGGTTCGGGACCAATTTCCCGGTTAAAGCGGGAATGCCATATCAGGCCAACAGCGCCTTAAACGATATATTTCCGAGATAAAAGGGAGGCTGAAGGAGTATGAATAATATCTTTTTGACTATATATGGAGGTGCCACAGTGCGTACCAAATTAAATCGGCTGGCAACCTTATTCGGTATGATGGGATTCCTGCTGTTACTGCAGACCTCGACAGCCCTGGCGCAGGGTTCTATTTTCGGAGCGGTGCATAACTCCAATGCCACCGTTCCGGCGAATGGGGAAATCAGTTTCTATGGTTTCACCGATAATACCGACGAAGAAATTCGTCTGGAATCATCGGTCGGCGCCGGTTATGATGCCGGCAACTGGTTTGATGATTTTCAAAATTTCCTTTCTAAAACACCGGGAAGCCCCTATATGTATCGCTTCTTCAATATTACGAATGGGGAGGGGGCGGTCCTGGCGAAGACGATACCGAACAATTCCTTTCAGCAGGAAGATATTACCCTGGGGGCCATTGCCTGGCCGGCGGCGCCGGTCGGAATGGCCGCCCGCATAGTCTCATCAGCATCGGTAGTCTTGAGTTGGACAGGGGTAAGCGGCATGACCTATCATGTCTATCGCCGCCCGGCTTCCTCCGCCGGTTCATTTTTCCGGGTGGATAATACGGCCGGTCTTCTGACCGCGCCGGGAGTAGCGGACAGCTTTTTTGTCGACACCACTGTCAGCGGGGGCGGCTCATACCAGTATCTGCTCATCGCCCAGGACGGTTCGGGAAATCTCGGTCCTCATTCCGCTATCCTGACGGTATCTACGGCCTCGATCGACCCGCCGGTTATAACCTCCATTACTCCCAGTTCAGGTACGCACCTGGGAGGAACGGCTGTTGTGATTCGCGGATCCGGTTTTGATATAAGAGGACTGTCGGCGACATTGGCCGGTAATAGTCTTACTTCCGTGACCGTGGTATCCCCATATCAAATAAATGGCGTGACGCCGGCCGGAACGGTCGGCGCGGCCGATCTGGTAATCACCAATACTGCTTCCACTTTGAATGCCACTCTGACGGGCGCCTTCACTTATGCCGGGAATCAGCCGCCTGTACTCGCGGCCATTGGCCCTCAAACTGTAACCGAAACGGTTAATTTGAATTTCAACGTGACGGCCACGGACCCCGACGGCACCACCCCTACTCTTTCAACTTCGACGCTTCCGACTGGGGCGACTTTTGTGGATAATGGCGGGGGCAACGGGACTTTCAACTGGACACCGACCTTCACTCAGGCGGGAAGTTATAATGTGACTTTCTATGCATCCGACGGCATCGCTCTCGATTCGGAGATTGTCACCATCACGGTTAATGATGCCGGGAATCAGCCGCCGGTTCTGGATTCCATAAGAGCAAGAACGGTCGCCGAAGGCGGCACTCTTAATTTCAATGTTACGGCCTCGGATCCCGATCTGACTACACCGTCGCTTTCAGCGACAAATTTACCGACTAACGCCACTTTCCTCGATAATGGTGACGGCACCGGGACATTCAATTTCACGCCTGACTTCACTCAGGCAGGAATATACGATGTAACTTTCAAGGCCTTCGACGGTTCTCTTGTCGATTCGGAAGTGGTTGTCATAACGGTGACAGGCACAAATCAGCCGCCGGTACTGGCGTCGATCGGGGCTCAATCAACGACAGAAAATGTTAATTTGAATTTCGGTGTCACGGCCACCGATCCGGACGGCACGACACCGACTCTTACGACTTCGGCGCTTCCGACGGGTGCCACATTTGTCGATAACGGCAATGGTACCGGAACCTTCGATTGGACCCCCGGATTCACCCAGGCCGGATCATACAGCGTAACCTTCCGGGCCTCTGACGGCATCGATATTGATTCGGAAATAGTGGCTATCACAGTCAACGACGCCGGCAACCAGTCACCGATTCTTGACAGCATTCGCGCTATGACGACCATAGAGGGACAGTCGCTGGTCAGGACCGTGACTGCCAGCGATCCCGACGGAACCACTCCGACGCTGGGAACCGGAACTTTGCCGGCCAATGCCACTTTTGCGGATAACGGCGATGGCACCGGGACCTTCACCTTCAATCCGAGTTTTGCGCAAGCCGGAACATATCAGGTCGTATTTTTCGCATCCGACGGGGTTCTGGCCGATTCCGAACTGGTTACGATAACGGTCAATGAGTCAGGAAATCAGCCGCCGATTCTCGCGCAGATTAATGATACGACAATTAATGAAAATGATTCTTTACAGTTGCTGGTTACCGCAACCGATCCAGAAGGTGGAACTATCCGCCTGACCGTGGCGACTTCGCTTATAGGTTACAATTTTGTGGATAGCGGCAACGGCATCGGTATCTTCCGCTATCATGCCAATTATTTCTCCGCCGGTTCGGCATCAATTCGCTTTTATGCGACTGATAACGGCTCACCAGCCCAGACCGCCGGGGATACTGTCAATGTGACAATAAATGATGTCAATTTGGCTCCGGCGATCGATTCCCTTGGTCCCTTTGGTGCGCGGACGGGCCGGCTTTTATCCTTCAGAATTCATGCGAGCGATTCCACCGACCCGATAACCACTCATCATCTGACCATGACTGCCACAGGACTTCCTGCGACCGCGATCTTCATCGATTCCGGTAATGGCAGTGCTTCTTTCAGCTTCACGCCGACCTCGGCCGATGTAGGAACTTTCTCGGTTACATTTTTTGCCAGTGACGAGGGAGCCCCGCCTCTTTCCGGCCAAAGAACGGTCAGCATAACGGTTGTGGCACAAAATAATCCGCCGGTCTTCTCGGCCATTCCGCCTTACGGCGAGGTCATGGAAGGGGATACATTGATTCTTTTGGTCAGGGCAAGTGACCCGGACGGCCAGCCGATTACCTTAAGATGTAACAAACAGCCGCTGAATTCGACTTTCGTTGACAGCGGAAATGGAAGCGGAGTATTGACATTCACTCCCAGCTATGTCCAGGCCGGACTGGCTTCCGCCCAGTTTGAGGCCTCCGACGGAATCGATACCAAGAGAAGCAATCCGGTTATAATTCAGATTTACGAAGCCGGAAATCAGGTGCCGGTAATAACCCCGGTGCCGACACAGACCATTACCGAAGGGCAGGCGTTTACTCTTGATATCACTGCCACCGATCCCGATCAATCACCCGTGACCTTAACAGCGGCCAATCTGCCGACCAATGCCACCTTCACCGACAAAGGCAATGGGATCGGAACACTGGCTTTCAATCCCAGTTATGTTCAAAACGGAACTTATGATATTCTGATTATTGCATCCGACGGGGTTCTGGTTGATACCGTGACGGTGACGATTGTGGTGAATGAAGCCGGTAATCAGGCGCCGCAGTTCACGACCACGTTTACCGATACCTCGACCACGGAACTCAGGCTTCTCCGATTCACGGTCGCGGCTACCGATCCGGACCTCAATACGCCTCGAATGACAGCACTCAATATGCCGACCGGAGCAACCCTTACGGACAATAATAACGGTACCGGACTGTTCAGCTGGACGCCGACCAATATGGATTCGGGCCATTATGTAGTAACGTTTTATGCTATCGATTCGCTTGATGCCGCGCTATATGATTCTCTGCTGATGAATATTGTTGTCAGAGATACCAACCTTCCGCCCGAAATGCGCGCTTTGCCAACCTCGTTCCAGAAATTAAGCGGATATGAAGGGGATACTCTGCATTTCACATTCTTCGCCTATGATCCCGATCTGGAGATCCCGATTGTGGTGGTCGATACTCCGACTTATCACCTATACCCCAATATGGATACCTCAAGTATCGTAAGAAACGACACCTTGTTCTATACCTGCCGTTTCATTCCGGATTACACCCAGGGCGGAACCCCGATTGACAAGAATTACTATATGTGGTGGCGGGCCTTTGATCGAAGAACGCCAACCGTTCCCACTGATGTAACCATAAGCACGACATTTAAAGTGACCAACAAGGATCAGGCCCCAATTATTACAGCATCCATTCCTTCCGCTACCATAACCGAAGGTGAGGCTATCAGTTTCCAGGTCATCGCCTATGATCCCGATAGCAGCATTTATCGGCCGACAATTTGGGTCGATACGCCGACATCCCCGGCTGGGGCGACTTTTTCGGGCATAATAGATGTAAAAGCATTCCAGTGGACGCCCAATTTCACGCAGGCGGGGACATATAACGTGAGATTTTTCGCGATGTATAACCTGTTACGGGATACGGTAGTAGTTCCGATAACAGTTCTTGATGCCGGGAATCACGCGCCGACTTTTACCACGGCTCTCCCGGCAACGCAATCGGTTGTTGCGCTCCAATATTTCCGCAACTTGATTCGAGCCACCGATCTCGACATGGATAATATGACAATTACGGCCGACCCGATTTATCCCTTTGCGACATTTACAGATTCAGGAAACGGCTCGGCGGTTTATGCCCTAACCCCGCCCAATTTGATTGATTCGGTCTACCCGGTGACATTCATTGTCAGCGATCCGCAGGGGGCGGCCGATACGCTGACGACCAGTTATATAATCGTGGCTTTCCTCCGCGGCGATGCCAACTCCGACGGCAAACTGGATGCGTCCGATATGATGTTCCTGATTAATTTCCTGTATAAGGGGGGTCGAACCCCGGCGTCGTTTGACGCGGCTGATGTTAATTTTGATCAGGCCCTTAATATTAAAGATGCCGCCTACCTGGTCAATTATTTCTACAAACAGGGTCCTCCTCCTCCGTCGCGTTAATCGAATTTGGTATTATCGAAGCCGCCCCCTCAGGGGCGGCTTTTTCATTGGTAAAATGGCTGAAATTTGGTTCTATATTTTTGTTAATTTGACTTGACAAGATAGCCCCTTGGGGTTATTTTTATTTTGCTACTGGGTTTTTGGAAGGGCGAGAATTTTCTTGCCCATTTGGTCTAAAAAATAACTTCACTTGCTGGATAGTTTCGGCAATTCGCTGGGTGTGCATGTTATTAAATAGCCGACAGACGGGCTATCCTACCCGAAAGAATTATACTTGACCGGCTTTACTTCAGGCTTCGCTTCGCGGCGAAGTAAAAATGATTAAATAAACATTAACAAGTTCAAGTCGCTCTTGAATAAAGCTAAAGTATCAGAAGAACAGGAAGGGGGGTGATGGTAAGATAGAATATGATCGGTTTCGCGTCTGCGAGACTGTTTGTCAGTATTCAATTGACCTAAATTTGTTCTTTATTTGGGGAATGAGTTTGGGAAGTAAGTTGGGAACTTTTAAAAGTCTGAAAGGAGCACAGAAATGACAAGGAAATTATCGGCGATTCTTATCTCCTCCTTGTTAATTTTTGCCCTTCTTGCTGGCACAGCGTTCAGTATGAAGGAATCCGATAAGGCCAGGAATTTGAATGTGGTTCCGGTCAATCAGGCTCCATTGGTTAAGCAGGCTGGAGCGGAAGAATATGTCGCTCCGACCAAAGGTGTCAACCAGAGTCTCGGTTTTGATCAGAGCGCTTCATTATCTCCCGGCAGGAAAGTCGGATCGTCCACTTATGATTACCAGCATAATGGCCGTATGAACCGTCAGGTTGACTGGCGCGGCAATCAGTGGGTCCATTTTGTCTGGATGAAACAGATTTCTATTGTTCTGGGTCAGAACCGGCGCACCGGTTACGAAGCCTGGGATCCTGTCCAGGGCCTGTTTGCTCAGGAAGGTCAGTCGGATAGCGGCGGTTGCGACATTCATGCCATCGCCAACAATATTTCCGGTTATGAAGGCATTGATGTCACCCCCGGTGGCAAAGCCGTCCTGACCAACCACCACTCCGAAACCGGCTCGTCCGATGACTATGCCGGAACGGTTTGGTATGATTATGGCGTGGGAACCTGCTTCTTCGGTGCCTACCGGAGCAGAATCCCCGATTCAACCATGCATTATTTCCCGGCCGGATCGGGTGTGAACTACATGATTTGGCCGAATATTGAATATCACGTTAACGGGACCGACACTGTTACCCATATGCTGGCCCAGCAGGGTAATACCGCCGGCGGTTCGTCTTCCATTCTCGGCTATTTCCGCCGTGTTGGCAGCGCCGCGGCCGGCGTTTGGGATTATCCCCCGGTTACCGTTGACACCATTAATGACATCGCCTATGTGCTGACGGCTTCCCGTACCAGCCGCAAAGTGGCGATGGTCTGGCTGGCCCCGTATCCGTATGGTATTCCCGGTGGAAGCGAATCCGGAACCCGCGGTGGCAACCAGCGCGTCAACGATGTTTATTACAGAATGTCCTCGAACATGGGTGCCCCGGGCAGTTGGGTCCCGTCGACCGGCGGAACCAACGTCACCCAGTTCGACTCCTCGCAGTCCGGCTGGCTGGCCCACTCTGACATTTCTGCCTTGATGGACACCAACGACAAATTGCATATTATTTGGAACGCCCGTGAGTATTCGCCCTCGGGCGGCGGCACCTGGGTTCATTTCTACGGCAGCCGTCTGTTCCACTGGGATGATGGGACCAGCACCGTCCGCGTGATTAAAGACGCGAACTGGGCTCTTCCCGATCAGACCTGTACCGGCGGCGCCTGGAATGAAATGAGTATCGTGAAGATGCAGATTTCCGAGTGCGACGGTAAGTTCTACGCCCTCTTTGTGCAGTTCAACGACATTTTCCACGGCATTACCGACGACTGTCATTATACCGCTTTCACGGCGGCTAACCAGTCGGGAACGGCCAACGGCGAACTGTATATATCTGTATCCGACAACGATGGTTTCAACTGGGATATCGCGCGCAACCTGACCAATTCCTATACGCCTCGCTGCGACACGGTCGGTAATACCGGCGGTCATATCGAGTGCGACGCCGATCAGTGGCCGTCAATGTCCCGTTTCGGTATGGATACCCTCGGCTCGGGCGCCGATTTCACCGGTATTCCGGTCATCGACCCGTCGGCTTCCTATACCGGCACGAAGTATCTGGACGTCTTCTATGTTAACGATAAGTATCCGGGCGGTGCCGTTCAGGATGCCGGCGTTTGGACGATGAACCCGATGAAGTGGTTCCGCGTNCCGTGCGTCAACCCGGTTCCGAACCCGGTATTGTCCTGGTCACCGTCAGCGATTGACGATCCGGCCTGGACGAAGCCGAATGTTCAGAAAGACACTACCATCCGTCTGGAGAACATTGGTAACGCCGTTATGAACCTCTCGACTGTGACGGCTGTGAAGCTGACGGGAACGGCTGTGAACTGGCTGAATCTCGGATCCGTTCCGACGACCATTTCGCACCTGACGCCGAACTATGCCACGATGCATGTGTATCTTGGCGGCGCCGGCGTAACCGGCCCGACGGCCTATGACGGCATTATTATCTTTAACGGTGACTTTGTCGGCAGCCCGGACACCATGAATGTTCATATTATCGTGGCCGACACCGTTCAGTTCGTGAAGTGGGCGAAGATTCGCACCACCAGCAAGGCTATCTGGTTTAACAACGCCGGTAACGTCGGTCGCGGTGGCGACCTGATTGACGGCTGGAACGGCATGGCCTTCTTTAACGATTGCGACACCGCCGGCAACGTCAGCGGTTCCAATGACAACGCCAAGACCTATCTCTATGACGCCAGCCCGTTTGTCTTGAGAGCTTTTGGCGCGACTGATACTTCATTCTTCAACTACATTTGGGACGAAGATTGGCTCAGCGCGAACGGTATGCGTCCGTTGTATGATGCTACGGTCGACTCCTTGACCCATTCTGATTATCAGTATGGTGTCACCGGCAGATTCCTGACCCGGGACTCGGCGATTGCCATGGAGTGCGAATATTTCGCTCCGACCTCGGCTGACAGCAGTGATTTTATCATTCAGAAGATTAAATACTACAACCGCACCGGTGCCACCATTAACGGCGTCTTCCTCGGTGAAGCTATGGACTGGGACGTCCCGTCGGATTCCGGCGTTGAGGACGGTTCCGGTTTTGACGCGGCCCGGAAGATGATGTACGTCTTTGGTGGCGAATATGGCGCCGACACCGGCACCAATTCGACCTGGAACGATTGCGTTCTGGCCAATCAGCGCTATGGCGCTCTGGCCTACTATGGCGGTTATCGTAAAGTCGGTACCAACATGGCCGACTCCATTGGTTCCACCAAGTGCATGTTCACCGGCACCAACCAGAACTGGCAGAGACTGACCGGCAACTTCCCGCCGCAGGCTCTGTACACCAAGCTGGCCGGTTTGAGCGGCTATGAAGCCTGGCAGTCGACCGTGCCGTCGATGGAAGACTCGCTGTATCAGGATCTTAACATGGTTACCTGCTACGGTCAGTATAACATCGCAACCACGGATACGCTGGTCTTCATGAAGATATTCTCGACCGTGTATAACAGCGGTTTGACCGGTTTGCAGGCTTCGATCGACAAGGCGAAACAGTGGATGCTGAATCGCCCGGCGATCTTCGGATATCCGCCGAAACCGCTAACTTGCTGTGTTGTTGCGGGTGATGCCGATAACAACGGATCGGTGAATATTCTTGACGTGTCCAAGATTATCAACTGGAAGTATAAAGGTGCCGCGGCGCCGGTTTGCCAGTCGCAGGCCGATGCGGACGGCAACGGAGCCGTGAATATTCTTGACGTTTCAAGAATTATTAACTGGAAATACAAAGGTGGTATTCCGGCCGTTTGTGGTCATATCGACTAAGCAATCTAAATTGCTTTGATAATAAGGCCGCCTGAAAAGGCGGCCTTTTTTGTGGCATTTTCGAAAATGACCGTTGTTCCAAAGTCCCGAAATCTCTTGACAAAATGGGGTTTCGGAATTATTTTTCATTGGCTACACTGAGAATGAAAGAGAACAATTAGACCGACCTCAAAGGTCCCGCTATAGCCTCATCTGCCGAATACTGGCGGCAACGCAAAAAGCGACCTCATTTTTGCCTCCCATATTCGGGCCTTCATGCGGGGACCGATCCCAACCTCAATATTGCAGTAACGTCATTATTGTATTGAATAAGGCGAATTAAACACCGCACAGATTTGGAATTCCCTGATTGATGTTTGAAATTGGGAATAAACGAAGGGAGGTGGTGACAGAGCAGACAACGTTAACTCGGTAAGGGAAAATTGTTTCAGATTCAATAGCAATACGCCATGGTCTGCTGTCCAATTGTGGCTATGACCGGCTTATTGTGTGATCAAAAAACTCCATTTGTCCGAAAGGAGCACAGAAATGACAAGGAGACTATCGGCAATTCTCCTCTCTTCATTGCTAATTATCCTTCTTGCTGTCCCGTCATACAGCATGAAGACCGCCGATAAGACCGAGTCCCTCAATCGGGTTTCTATCAATCAGGCTCCGTCGTATCCCAATGCCGGTATGGAAGGATATGTTTCTCCGGCGAAGGGAAAAGCGACTCAAAGTCTGGGCTATGACCAGAGTGCTTCACTATCGCCGGGAAAGAAAGTGGGTTCAACCACTTATGACTATCAGCACAATGGTCGCGATGCCCGCCAGGTGGACTGGCGCGGCTCGCAGTGGGTTCATTTCACCTGGATGAAACAACTTAATTATATTCTGGGGCAGGACAGGCGCACGTCGTATGAAGCCTGGGACCCAGTCCAGGGTTTGTTTGCCCAGGAGGGCCAGTCCGATAGCGGCGGGTGCGATATCCACGCCATTTCCAACAACATTTCCGGCTATGTCGGTCTCGATGTCACTCCGGGAGGAAAGGCCGTTATCGGCAACCATCACTCCGAAACCGGGGACGGCAACGATCAGGTGGCGACAGTTTGGTACGACTATGGGGTCGGGACCTGTTTCTTTGGCGCCTACCGGAGCCGCCTGCCCGATTCAACCTGCCGGTATTTTCCGGATGCCCTGGATGAGAATCGGTATTCATGGCCGACCGTTGAATATCATGTCAACGGAACCGATACGGTCACTCATATGTTGGCTGAACAATCCAAATCCGGGATAAATCCGCAGTATTTGGTCTATTTTCGCCGGGTGGGAAGCGCCGCGAGCGGCCTGTGGGATTATCCCCCGGTTATGATCGATACGGTCAATGATATATCTCATGTGGTGACGGCCTCTCGTGTCAGCCGTAAAGTGGCGGTGGTTTGGCTGGCCCCGTTCCCCTATGGGCCTGCCGGCGGGAGTGAATCCGGAACCCGCGGTGGCAACCAGAGGGTCAATGATGTCTATTACAGAATGTCGTCAAACATGGGCGCCCCGGGCAGTTGGGTCCCGTCAACCGGCGGAACCAACGTCACCAAGTTCGACTCTTCGCAGTCCGGCTGGTTGGCTCATTGCGACGTTTCCGCTCTAATCGATACTCAGGATAAATTGCATATAATCTGGAACGCCCGGGAGTATTCGCCCTCGGGCGGCGGCACCTGGGTTCATTTCTACGGCAGCCGTCTCTTCCATTGGGACGACGCCTCCAATGCCATCCGCGTGATTAAGGACGCGAACTGGGCCCTTCCGGATCAGACTTGTACCGGCGGCGCCTGGAATGAAATGAGTATCGTGAAGATGCAGATTTCCGAGTGCGACGGTAAGTTCTACGCCCTCTTTGTGCAGTTCAACGA
>LS998015.1:3279879-3491724 GCA_900498245.1 Candidatus Zixiibacteriota bacterium | reverse complement strand
CCGGTTTGCCAGTCGCAGGCCGATGCGGACGGCAACGGAGCCGTGAATATTCTTGACGTTTCAAGAATTATTAACTGGAAATACAAAGGTGGTATACCGGCCGTCTGTGGTCATATCGACTAAGCAATCTAAATTGCTTTGATAATAAGGCCGCCTGAAGAGGCGGCCTTTTTTTTCTGAAAAACGACCGGGAGTTTTGGGCCCGAGAAGCTTAATTCCCTTGACAAAAGGGGACTTATGGCTTATTTTTGAATGGCTACCGAAAGTGTGAAGGGAAACGATTAGGCAGGCCCTGAAGCTCCTCTTTTACCTCACGTGGAGAATTTGGATGCATCCGCCCGTCCATTTTGAACTTTCAGATAGATTTTTTGGTCTTTGAATTGGGCCGAGGAATTCATTCCCATGCCGATTTCCCGGATGCCTCGGAAGGCGCTCATATAAGCGCCCCCGTTTTGGAATATGCCGGCCAATTGCGCAGATCCTTATTGGATGGCGGAAGGGTATTAGATTGAATTCTGCTAAGCGTCCTTGGATTGAATCAGGGCAATAATAGCAGACGAGAATTTTGTCAAATTTTTAAGATATTTTGCGGGAACGATGATTTTTTCGTTTCCAATTTTCTTATGGATGGAACGAGATCGATATTGGATAAGCTTCCTCAAGTTTTTGGGCCAGCTCGAAATGACCGGAAAAGCCATTTTATTCCCTGCGCCGACCCTGTTTCAGTTACGGTTTTTCTGTCCGATAAAATAAATGCGAAGCTGTGCGATTAAATGATCAAAAATGGTATGTTTGAACGCATTTTGAGATATTTTAGATTAATAAATATCGATATAAGATAAGAAGAAGAGTGATTCAAGATATTTTAAGAGGCCAAGAATGAAAAAAGGTTATCGCAAACTCCTGAAGACCTTATTTTTGCTAATGACGCTGACCTTGGCAGCGACAGTTACGGAAGCAAGGTTTAATGGTGTCATCGGGGGCGCCCGGCCGACTGTAATTCCGGGTCGGCTGGAAGTTCAGTTTGAAGCAAATGTAAGTACCGGGAAAATAGCCAGAGGGTTCGGTATGGTGAATGTTGGGGTTCCGGCTCTGGATCAGATTCTCGATAAGTATCATGTCAATGAGGCCCAGCAGATGTTCCCCTGGCGAAATGGCGAAAAAATGGTGGCGGGAGCCGATAATCTGTCCCAGTTTTTCGAGATCCAATTTCCTGAATCAGTCGATCTGAGTGCAATTATAAGTGATTTGTCGCACAATTCGGCTATTCGCTCGGTCTCACCGGTATGGGCGATTCCAGTCGATGTTACGCCGAACGACCCCAATCTGGGCAATCAGTGGTATATTCCGAAAATCATGGCGCCGGCCGCTTGGGACAGCGAAACCGGGTCGGATACCGCCAAAATCGCTATCGCCGATACCGGCGTCCTTTACAGCCATACCGATCTCATAGATAAAATCTGGGTCAATCCCGGTGAGGATATTGACAGTGATGGCGTGGTTTATGATACCGACGACCTTAATGGTGTCGATGATGATCATAACGGCATTATTGACGATTTAATTGGCTATGATTTCTTCACCGGTATCAGCGGCTATACCTGCTGGACCGGGGAAGACTGTGGCGCGGTCGATACCGATCCCAGGGATTTTAACGGCCACGGGACAAATTGTGCCGGAATTGCGGCGGCGACGACTAATAATGGTGTCGGCGGCACCGGAATAGCTGGCGGTTGGGGAGGCGGAATGGGACCATATAGAGGGCCCCGCATTATGTGCCTGCGGGTTGGGGGGTCATATGTAAATCCCGACAATGGGTATGAAACCGGCTACGTCAATTCGGCCAATTGCGCCCAGGCAATAGACTATGCGGCCAAAATGGGCGCCTGCGTCCTAAATGCAAGCTGGGGATCGAGCGATACTCCGGCGATGCGCGCCGCCTGCAATCGGGCCAATGATTCCGGCATGGTCATCACTCATGCGGCGGGCAACGACGGTTCCTCGACCGGGTACAGTTTCCTGGACACTTATCAGTATAATGGGTATTCGGTTGCCCTGACGGTAGCGGCCACGGGATACGGCGATCAAAAGAGCAGTTTTTCAAATTATGGAAACTGGATCGACGTTTCGGCGCCGGGGGAAGGAATATATAACACTTATTCCAACCATTATTCAGCCGGTTATGCTTACCTTAGCGGGACATCGATGGCGGCTCCCTGTGTGGCTGGTCTGGCCGCCCTGGTCAAGTCGACTATGCCGCAGTTCGGAAAAAGAGAAATAGATACTTTGATAATGTATCACGCCGATACCATTGATTATCTCAATCCGGGATATGAGTTACAATTGGGAACAGGGAGAATCAATGCCTGTTCGACTCTGTCGGTTCTGCCGGTGGTGAAATTTTCCGCCGGACCGACTTTAGTCGGTAAAGCCCCTCTGACGGTCAATTTTACCGACCAATCGCCGGTTACGCCGTCATCATGGAATTGGGATTTCGGCGACGGCGGTAACTCCGCCTTGCAGAATCCCAGCCACCAATTTACTCACTATGGGCTTTATACCGTCTCTCTTACGGCCGCACCGCCCAAGGGAACGGCGACACGGGTGCTTAAGAATTTGGTGATGGTCACGGAAGATACGCTTCGGCCGGAGAATGTCCACGGCCAGCCGGGCCAGCAAGTTGTAGTGCCGGTCTATCTGGACAATAAGTTCCAGGCCAAGTCGATTACTTTTCCGTTCCACCTGTCCGATTCGGTCAGTTGTCGCTTCGACTCCGTTTCCGTTGCCGGCCTTCGCACTTCTTATTTTGCGAGTGTTACGACCCCTACCTGGGATGAAAATGGCCAGAGATTCACGGTGGTGTTGCGTTCCAATCTGACCTCGGGCTCGACCTATCTTCGCCCGGGGACCGGTCCGGTGATGAATCTCTATATTACGCTGTTATATCAGCCGGCCGAGGGATTTTTTAAGATTGATACGACCACGTTATCGGGACGCAGTTTGAAAATCGAATCGATTGTCGCCGATTACGTGCCGGCTTTTAAAGCCGGAACCGTTTATGTTTCGATATATCAGCGCGGCGACGCTAATATGAATGGAACTATAAACATTCTGGATGTATCTTACATAATAAATTTCCTTTATAAAGGGGGTCTGCCGCCGGATCCATATGCCGGGGACGTCAATGGCAATGGCACAATTAACATCCTCGATGTTTCTTATTTAATTTCGTATCTCTATAAGGGAGGTCCGCCGCCACCCGTAAATTAAGGGGGGAGAAGCCTCGGGCCCGGATTTAATTAAGGGTGATTTTTTTGTTGACTGATTATTTGCGGGATTGTATAATATTCAGGCTGAGCAATAATCGATGAGGGAGTTTTGCCTAAATCAGGGAGGTGAATAGAAAAGATAATTGTTAAAGTCATATTTCACTGCGGGCATTACGGCAGGGAGGCCGCGAGAGGAATCGCCCATAAGTTGAAGTATTTTGTTTCCGCCGCAGTTGATGCGGAGAGAATTTAATAAACGATTCTCCTGCGGTGATCGTTTATCGAATGAGAGAGGAAAATTGAAATTTAACTATAGGAGTGTTGAAATGAAGAGAAATGGGATTTTTCTCTTGACGATTTTGTTAATGGTGGGAATCTTCGGGCAGGCCAGTGCCAGCCTGGTTTTCCGGTATGATATTTCCGGAACAGGTGTAGTTGAAGGTACTGTCAAGCAAATTCAATCCGGACAGCCGTTCTTCGTCGATGTTTATGGGACGAATACTGATCCCAGAACCGGATTCGGCATGACTTTCACTTTTTCCGGGACAGGGACGGTCACGAATGTAACCTGGACCGACACCTCGACGTGGGTTGATCCTGCTTTCAAAGCCCTGCAGACCATTTTTGCCACGACCTACGCGGAAAGTTGGGATGGCGATTTGACTGACGAAATAATTGCCGGCGAGCCGGGTGATCTTTTCAATTTTACTGGGGCGACTCTAAATAATTGTTTTGCGACTGACGGGGTTGAGCACCTGCTTCTGCATTGCGGCGCCACCATAACTCTGGATCAGGCCGGCACTTTCTGTATTGATACGGGTGTGGCCGCCGATCCTACATATAATTGGCTTTTCGAAGACCCGCAGCCGACATTTGACGGCGGCAATTCAAAGGTCTGTTGGGAGGTTTTGGGCCAGAGCGATGTCAAGGATCGCTCCGATCTACCGCTTCCCAAAGTCTATGCTTTAAATCAAAACTATCCAAATCCATTCAATCCGACGACGACCATTGATTTTGCTCTGCCGACGGCATCGCACGTGAAACTGGTGGTATATAACCTCCTCGGTCAGAAGATTAAGACCCTGGTTGATGAGCAGTTGACAGCCGGATATAAGTCAGTGACTTGGGATGGGATGACAGACAGTGGTTCCGCGGCGGCTTCGGGAATCTATTTCTACAAGATTGAGGCCAATAATTACGCCAATACTAAGAAATTGATGTTGCTCAAGTAATGTTACAGAATATCTGATTTTAAGCCTCTTGCCCATATTTGGGCGAGAGGCTTTTTAATTTATTGTAATTCAGAAACTTATCTTTGATATCTGGATTTCATTCCCTAATCATCTAACATGATATATTTCAGTCAATTGTGGCTAAAGTTATGAGCCGGAGCATCATCGATTCCCATGTTGAAACTCGTTCATTCATTTAACTCGTTAATTAATAATTAGTTAGTTAAAGGGACAAGCCTATGTTAAGGAATTCTTATCCAGGCGCAAATATTGTTGATAAATCCTGTTGACTTATGACTCCATTTTAGTTAAGATTGCCTGACGGGACAGATTCCGGATTTGATTATAAGTCTATAAACCATAAGGTGTTATATGTTGGGCGTTGCTGATGACAGATTCACGATAGGAAAAGAGGTCTATTATCCCTTTGCCGTCGAACTTCATTATTTCAGGGTTGACAAGAGATATTGGTCAATTTGCTTCGAACGGATTAAGAGGGCTGGCTTCCGAATCATATCTTCCGCCGTTCCCTGGAATCTTCATCAGGATGCCAACAAGAATATTGATTTCACCGGTTTTTCCGATTCCCGCAAGGATTTAATCGTTTTTCTGGAGTTGGCCAGAGAATTTGGCTTCAAAGTGATTCTTCGTCCCGGCCCCTGGGTTTCCGGCCAGTGGCCAAACGGGGGGTTGCCACAATTTCTTTTTTCTGATCTGAAAATTTTCGCCCGCGATTCGCGCGGCCAGGAGCTGCGGTTAAATGATGATGCTGGGGTTTCCGGTGGCTATTTGCCAAGTTATTTGCATTCCCATTTTCAGCATTTCCTCCGCAACTACTTCAAGACCTTCATAGAAACAACCCGTAATTACATCCATCCCCGTGGGCCGATCTTTATGGTGGAATTGGATTTTGAGACATCCTTTGGCCACTATCTTGATCCGGGTGCGGCGGACTACAACCCCGATGTTCTTGCCAAGTACTATCCCGAATTTCTTATGTCGATTTATGAAGATATAAAGAAATTAAACCAGGCTTATCGGGAAAAGGCGGAGAGTTTTGAGGCCGTAGAGCCGCCGCGGAATTTTGCCGGCCTGGACACAAGGGACCTTCCCAAGGTCTTCGACTGGTTCCGATTCCGTGAGCATATGCTTCGCACTTATCTGGGGGCGCTTGAGGAGTTATTTAAGTCCTATACGGTGGAGCCGCTCTTTTTCCGCTCTCTTTATTTCCGACATGGCGATTTGCTTCCGGCTTTCAATCTGGTTCCGAAAGAGAACCAACCGATGCTCGGTGCGAATATTTTTCCGGAAGGCGGATACTTTGATCTTCTCCAAAAAGGACGATTCCTGCAGGGGGAATTTGATTTCGCCTGGGCGGCGTCGTTTGTTTCCGGCTCGGCTGCCACGGAAAGGCAGATTCAGGTCGGGGTTCGCAATTATCCCGATGGTTTGAGGCGCTTTTATCTAACCGCCGCCATGTCCAGTGGCTTTAAAGGAATGAATTATTATATGTTCGTCGATCGAGATCACTGGTATGGAGCCCCCCTGGCTAAAGACGGGACAATTTCCAGCGGCTATGAAGTCATCAAACTGTTCAATGCCGCCATCCTTGGAGTCAAGTTGCATGAATTGAAGAGTTCCAAGAAGATTTGTATTATTGGAAACCGGATGTACCAGTGGCTGAGTCTTTTGGATCACCCCAAGGAATTTCAATATGTGGAGCGATTGATGAGCGACGCTTCGTCCGGTTTCTGCCGCGACTTGATGCGTCTAAAACTCGACTATGATATCAGGGAAACAATGGATCTGGAGAAATTGGCCAAGTATGACTTGGTTTTTGTACCGATGGCGGAATTCATGCCGGCGGCCCAGCAGGAAGCGATAGTGGAACTTTTAAAAAAGGGCGTAAATGTGGTGGCCTGCGGGTTGATGCCGAAATATGATGAAAATTTCAGGGAATGCCCGATTTTGAGCCGGCACCTGCGTCTCAAGACATCCCTCGGAGAAGGGATCGACATTATTAAATTGAAGAACCAGCAATTCACATCTCAAATATATGGTTATATCCTTTCTACCGATCCCAAGGTCAAGAAACTGGCGACGGTTAATAAGAAGAATGTCGGCGTGGCTTCATCCCGCTATAAAGGGACCTTTTATCTTTACACTTTCAATATCGGGTCAGGATCGGATCATAACAAAATGGTGTTCATCGAAGCTTTGCTGGCCGAAAATAATATTTCCTCGGCGCTTTATTGCTCCGACCCGTCGGTCGATATGGCGCTCCACAAAGGAGAAAAGCGGGCGGTTCTGTATCTGGTCTGTCCCCCGGCCGGTGAGTTGGCCGCATCGGCTGATACCTCGAGCCGGGAAGTAATTATTCGCGTCGATTTGCGAAAGCTGGGCATCACATCGGCCAAGATAAAGATGACCGACCTTCTTGCCGGGGAGGGGACGCAATCCTTAAAATACACGGCCGATAGCCTTAAGCGGGGCGTTCCTATTAAGATCGATTTTCCCAATGGATATATGTTTCTGCTCGATCAAAAGTAATTGTGATTATGCCAATTAGGCAATGATATTAAGGCGGCTGAACGGATGGCCGCCTTTTAATTATTCACGATTCCGGCTTTAAATTGACACGAATTATTATAGGGCCTGGGGTTCGCCCGGAGCAGTTGCTGGGGCTGCGTTGTTTCTATAATTTCGGCAAAGAGCGATATATCCATTGACAGCCGCCCCCATTCCAAGCAGAAAAGTCAACGTATATATCAACCAGCCCAGGTAAGGCAACTGGAAGAGTATTGTCAGAATTATCAGTCCAAGGATAAATTCCAGGGCCAGGGCAAAAGGGCGGGCGCGATTGACAGCCCGCAGAATCAATCGCCCAATATATATGGCGACATATATTTTCCCCACGTAAAAGAGCATGATTCCGAATCCGAAAAGAAATATTCCGAGTGGCAGGCCGATAATCAATATCATAAAAAACAGCGCGACGGCGGTGCAGACGATAAAAGTGAGACATCCGACCGCCAGGGTAAACCAGAATTTCCTGTCGATCTGGTTCACCGATTGTGCGGTGTGGTTCTTGAATAAAAATATCAAAACCAGACCGACCAAGAGAGCCATGATGAAAAGAATGAGCCGCAGGAGAACCGTGAATGCCGAAATCCCTTCGCCTTCCTCGCTCTTCTTCTTTTCCGGTTTCTTCCAGTCGGTTTGACCCTGGACGACCGCCCCGTTTTCTATGACAGCTTCGGTTTTGGAGGTGTAATGGAGGTTTCCCTTGATATTCGCCGGAGGTATAATAACCAGTTTCTCGACCTCGGCCTTAACATCGCCGTTGATTGTTCCGGAAATGACAACATCGCTTCCGTCGACCGTGAGATTACCGTTGACCGTTCCATCAATGGTCATCCTCTGCCCATAGAAATTGGCATCACGGCTTATTGATGATTTATCGCCCAGGCTCAAATCGTTACCGAATGCCAGCAGATTTCCGGTCACCTGCCCATTGATATTGACGATATTACCGAAAAGGCGGGCCGATTTCTCAACGGTGCCGTTGAGGTCCACCCGATATCCGAAGAGATTAGCGTTTCCCCCGATTTCACCGACCGTATTTATATCGTAACAGAAAGCGGTAAAGTCGCCGTTGACCCGGCCGTATAATTTGCTGTTGTTGGAGAAAATGTATATATCATCGTCAATCTGCTCTTCCCGGCCGATTGAAACCGTTTTGCGGGTCATGAATTGCGAAGCGAAGGAAAGGGAAGGAATAAAAATCAGAAATATCGCAATGAGGCTGCAGCGGAATCTATTCATGATTGGACCCCGTTTATGATTCCTGACGGCACTTATGATTTCGACCCTTTCCGGGCGAAAAGCCCAAATACCGATTGTCTGGAACGGCTATCTTTCGTATTATGTAATAAGGTTACTGGAATAGCAATATAAAACTGCTATGAATGTCTTATATCTACTTCTATTAGCGCTCCTTATTTTTGTCATCGCCTATCGCACTTACGGCAATTTCATTTCGCGGCGATTGGGTATCGAAGCGGATCGCCCTACTCCGGCGGTTGAGAAGAATGACGGGGTCGATTATGTACCTACCCGTCTGCCGGTTCTTTTTGCCCATCATTATTCGGCCATCGCCGGGGCCGGACCGATTATCGGACCGACCCTAGGTATTCTATACGGAATCGGGCCGGTTTGGTTGTGGATTGTTTTCGGCGGGATATTTTTCGGGGCGGTCCATGATTTTTCGGCACTGTTCGCCTCAATCCGCGAGAAGGGAAGTTCTATGGCAGAAATTGCCCGCAAGGCCCTCGGTGATTCCGGCTTTCTAATGTTTATTACATTTACGGGTATCATGCTCGTCCTGGTGACATCGGCGTTTTTATCGCTTACCGGAATTTCCTTGACCTCCATTTGGCCCGTGGAGAAACTTGGACTGGAGCCGGGGCAGACCCTTCTGCATACGCGGATGGTGGATGGGCACGAAATGGGCGTCATCGGCGGTATCGCTTCGACCTCGGTGATAATAATAACTCTGGTTGCGCCCTTTCTGGGATATCTGATTTTCAAGAGGAATTTGAAGACCAGTTTGTCCTTTGTTCTGGCGGCCCTGGTCTGCTTCATCTCAATTTATTTCGGCTTTAAATTTCCCGTGAGCATGCCCAGTTTATC
This sequence comes from Candidatus Zixiibacteriota bacterium, assembly GCA_900498245.1. Classification (NCBI taxonomy): domain Bacteria; kingdom Pseudomonadati; phylum Candidatus Zixiibacteriota; species Candidatus Zixiibacteriota bacterium. Next base: position 3,482,531 of record LS998015.1, on the reverse strand, counting down.
CTGGATGATAATCATTTCGATTTATGTCCTGTTTGCTTCGGGCCTTCCGGTCTGGACAATTCTTCAGCCGCGCGATTTTATAAATGTCCAGATTCTTTATGCCGGAATGGCCGCGATCTTATCAGGCATTATCATCGGTGGTTTTAGAGGAGTGAAAACGGGCATGCCATTTGTCAATCTGGCGGCGGGGAGTCAAAACATGGGACCGGTTTGGCCGATGCTGTTTATTATAATTGCCTGCGGCGCCATCTCCGGCTTTCATGCTCTCGTCGCGGGCGGCACATCATCCAAACAGATCGCCAGGGAATCGCAAGCCAAAACGATTGGTTTCGGCGGAATGCTTCTGGAATCGCTTCTGGCCATATTGGTGGTGCTGGTGCTGACATCGTCGCTCCGCCTTGATGACTATATGAAAATAACCTGGCCCGCTGAGGGAGCCGGTAATCCCATTCTGGCTTTTTCCCTCGGGGTCGGGCACCTGATGAACAGCGCTTTCGGCATTTCCGTGGCTCTCGGGTCCATCATAGGCATTTTAATGGTCGAGGGCTTTGTGGTGACAACTCTGGACGCCGCCGTCCGGCTCAATCGCTATATTCTTGAGGAACTGTGGCGCCGACTTTTCAAGACCCAGCCGCGACTCCTGAAAAATTACTGGGTCAATTCCGGGATCGCCGTGGCCGCCATGTTCCTTTTGGCGGTGACAAATGGTTATCGATTAATCTGGCCGATCTTCGGAGCCAGCAATCAATTACTGGCGGCCTTGACCCTTATTGCCGTGACGGCATGGCTCAATTTGATGGGCCGGAAATCGTGGTATACTTTGATCCCCGCGGTTATCATGGTGGTCACGACAATAGCTTCACTTTTATATTCACTGGTTGTTGACTATATACCGAAAGCCAATGTTATACTTTCTGTTACGGATATAGTCTTACTCCTGCTCTCGATTGGTGTGGTGCTTCAGACCTTAAGGAAAGCAGCGGCTGCCGCCGGGTCCGGAGAGACTGCAGTCAATTCCTTGTAATCATTTAAGTCCCAATAAATAATACCGGTATTTTGCCGATAAAATACCGAAAGAGCACGAAAAGAAGCCTGGCTTGAGTCGGACATCTTGTAGGGTGAATAATGAAGATTTTTCAGGATAAGGGAAAAACGCTACTTCCCCGGGTTGACTCGATATTTCTGATTTCCCGGTTACTGACCGTTATTGCCACAATTTGGATTTTTCTTTTTCTGAATATCAGCGCGCGGGAGACTCTGATTCTCTCGGTTCTTACTCTGACTTTCCTTATCCAGATGGGAATATTCGGATATCTGGTGAAGAAGGGAAAATATGATTTAAAAAAGCCGTATCTTTCGGTCATACTCTTCGACCTTATTTATGTCTCGACTCTTATTCATTTCTCGGGCGGGATTCAGTCCGATTTCTTTCTGCTTTACTATCTGATAGTCTCTTTTTCTGCATACATTTTGACATTGGGGGCGGCCACCATTCTGACCGCCGTCGTGACTGTCACCTATGCTTCGCTGGTGCTGGGTGATATTCAGCTGTACAGCCTCGTGCCGCTGGTATTGCGTGTCGGATTCCTTTGGTTCCTTCTTTTTGCCATATATTTCGTTTCTGATTATATCCGCCGCTCCGAAAGACGCCTCCTGAATCTCTTCGATACGTTAAATCAGCGTACCGCCGAATTGGAAAAGTCGCAGGCGCACCTGGAAATGATTTATGAGCATTCGCGCGCTTTGACCGGGATCCTCGATATTGACGGCGTCATTGAGGAGGTAATGAATATTATGGGCGGGATCCTGGCTTATCCGGCCAGTGGTCTGCTTCTTGCGGGGCCCGGGGGAAATTTCATTTATCGCGGCCGCAATATCGGGGGGCAAAATAATTTTCATCTCAAGGCCATAGAGAATAACCGTCAGGAATTGCTTCATATGGTGGTCAGGCAGGAGGAAACGGCGATCATTAATGATATCAGCGGCCGAAGCGATTATCAGCCGCTGAAAAAAGCGACCCGGAGTGTCATGCTGGTGCCGATGATCGCCCATGGAAAGACGATTGGGGTCCTGACCGCCGAATCTCCGCAGGCCGGCGCCTTCGCCGAGCGCGATGAAAAGATGCTTTCGGTGGTGGCAAGATCGGCCGCTTTGGCGATCGATAACGCTTTACTCCATCGACGCATGGAAGAATTGACCATTACCGATGAATTGACAGGGATTTACAATTACCGATATTTCGCTGAGAAATTGAAAGAAGAACAGCGGCGCGCCTCCCGATACAATTTGCCGCTGTCGCTAATAATGCTCGATGTCGACTGGTTCAAAAGATTCAACGATACTTACGGGCATGAGGTCGGTAACATTGTCCTGAAAGGCATTACCGGGGTCGTGAAAAAATGCATACGCGATGTAGATATATTTTGCCGTTATGGGGGCGAAGAGTTTATAATAATATTACCGCAGACGCCGCAGATTGAGGTCTCGCGGATCGGCGAACGGATTCGCCAGCAGGTGGAAGAGGCCACATTCGGCGGCGGGGATAATATTCCGGAACTGAAAGTCACGGTGTCGGTCGGTGTGACTTCGTTCCCGGAAAACGGCAAGTCGCACGACGAGATCCTCTCGATCGCCGACCAGGCCCTGTACCGTGCCAAAGGCGCGGGTAAAAATTTGGTGTGTGTGATTTAGTATGATAGAACGATTGGGACAACTCTTCATAACGGGCTTCGATACCGAAAAACCATCGGACGAATTTCTCGAATTTATAGGAAAGGAAGGGATTGGCGGTGTCATCCTGTTCGAACCGAACTGCAACCCCCACAGTCTGGCCGAAGACAGTATCAAGCAGATTCAGTCAGTTTCGGCCGTCACCCCGTTTATCGGAGTCGATCAGGAGGGTGGACGGGTTTGCCGTTTCCGTGGCGTCCCGGCCGAATATGAGGCGCCGTCAATATATGGGGAAAAAGAGAATCTGGAGTTGTTTACCGAGCATTATGAACGGGCGGTCTATTACTTGAATTCCCTGGGGATAAATCTTGTATTCGGGCCGGTCGCAGATCTCAATCTGAATAAAGCCAATGCCTGTATAAAGGGCCGGACTTTCGGGCAAAATCCGGCCAAGGTCATTCCCTTTATCGACGAGGCGGTGCGTCTGGCCGGACGGGCCGGAATCATATCCTGTCTGAAGCATTTCCCCGGATTTGGCGCCGCCTGCAACGATCCCCATCAGAAAATGGCGGTGGCTAAATACGACTTTCAGACATTCGTTAATCGTGAGGCCCTGACTTTCAAAGCCGGTATTGCCGGCGGCGCCGACATGATTATGACCACCCATATGATTCTTTCGGCCTTTGATGATTATCCGGTGACCGTATCCGAACTTATCATAAGAAAATTGCTTCGGGAGACGCTGGATTTTGACGGTATTGCAATCACCGATGATCTCTTGATGGGAGGAGCCGAAGAGCTCGGTCCGGTCGGCGAAAGGGCCCTGAAGGCATTTCAGGCCGGCCATGATATGCTTCTCTTCGGGAGTGATTTCCGTGCCGCCCGCGAGGCTCTTCAATACTTCAAAAAGGCTTACCGCAATGGTCATGTCGATAAGAGCCGGGTCGGCGTTTCTCTTGACCGGATTTCGGGAATCAAGTCAAAATTAATAATTCCGGTGACCTGATTGATGAAATTCCGGGAATTAATCAAACATAAACAACTGATTGTGCTGGGTCTCAATTCGGGGACATCGGCCGATGGGCTTGATCTGGCCGCGGTGAAAATGGATCTTTCTCCGACGGGTCCGAAAATAGATTGCCTGTATGGAAGAACCGTGCCGTATCCTAATTTACTCTCAATGAAAATCATTGATGGTATAGGTGACCGTTTCCGTTCCATAGATGAAATGATACTCCTGGATCGCCGTCTGGGCGTCTTTTTCGGAGAAGAAGCGTTGCGGACGATCAGATTATTGAAAAGAAGAGGTATCCGAATAGATTTAATTGCCTCCCACGGGCAGACCGTCAGGCACCTTCCGGGGAAATTTATCCATAGAGGGAAAAAATTAAGTGCGACTCTACAATTGGGTCATCCCGAATCGATCGCTTGCCTGACCGGACTGACAACGATTGCCGATTTTCGGCAGACCGATATAGCCATGGGAGGTGAAGGGGCGCCGATAACTACCGAGGCGATGCATATTCTCTTTTCCGACAAAAAAGAGAGCCGCCTGTTAATCAATATCGGCGGCATTGCCAATTATTTTCTATTTCCGTCGGCCAGGAATCATGGAATGATCTCGGCCCGTGACTGCGGTCCGGGGAATTCGCTTCTTGATATTCTGGCGCGGCGGCTGTACGGGCGCACGTTCGATTCCGGCGGCAAATTGGCGGCGAAGGGCAAAATTTCAAGAAGATTGCTAACATTGCTTTTATCCGATAAATTTCTGAAAGGGCATTTTGGAGTCTCGACCGGGCGGGAGCGATTTGGAGAAAAATTCGCCGACAAAACGCTGGGATTCACCGGACAACTCAACCTGCCGCGGGAAGATATATTGGCGACGGTCACGGAATTGACGGCCGTATCGATAGCCAAAGGCATTGCGAGGGATATTTCTCGTTACAAGATAGATAAAATATATCTATTCGGGGGCGGAGCGAAAAACAAGTACCTTCAGACACGCCTAAAGATGAATCTTCCCCAATTGCAGTTTATCACCGTTGACAAACTTGGTTTTAATCCCGACTATCTGGAAGCGGTCTGTTATGCGGTAATGGGCGGTCTGGTCATACACGGGACGAGGGCCGACTTGAGCCGATTGACCGGAGTCGCGGGTCGGACGGTTGCGGGAAGAATAGTCTTGCCCGCGGGCCGTTAAGAAAGACATTAATGACTCAATTAAACAGGAATTTTCTCAAGTCCTCGGTAAGGCCATCACTGCGTCTGTTTGTCGGCTTGGCAGTAATTATTGTGGTTTGGGGTTGCAGCGCCGTTCCGCAGCTTCACGAGGGCGGGGAAATGGTTAATGTCAGGCTGCCTTTTGTGCGGGTCCTGGTGGAAAATAACTCTCCGGAAGTAAAAATATCTAGTCATGGGTCATATTCGCTGGAAGGTTTAATCGGTGACAAGAGCTATGTCTATTATTCGTCGCATCCGATTCAGATCCGCCCCGATCGGGGGATGATGTCGCTTTCCCTGGGGCGGGACAAAATCGGGGAACGTTATGATGAGGTCATGGTCATGCCGCGTGGAGGAGACGGCTATCTGGAATTTAATGGCAAAGGATATCGGGGGATGCTCCGCATCGTGCGGCACGGAATGAATTTAATGGTCATAAATGTGGCACATATCGATGATTATCTCAAGGGGGTGGTACCTCCGGAAATGGGCAAGGTGGGTGATTCCGATCTGGAAGCGATCAAGGCCCAGGCCGTGGCGGCGCGAACCTACTCGATGTCGCGTCTATCGCAATATCCCGGCGAATCATACGATCTGCGTAATGATGTCACCGATCAATTATATGAAGGGGTGGAAGCCGAAGTCCCTCTGATTTCAAAAGCGATCGACGCCACCCGGGGCTATGTGATAAAATTTCAAGATGGCTTCATCACCGCTTATTATCATTCCACCTGCGGCGGTTATACCGATGATATCGAGGAAGTCTGGGACAAACCGGCGGCACCATATCTCAGGGCGGTTGATGACAGCGGCGCGTGCAGCTGGTCGAAATATTATCGCTGGCATGAGACTTATACCGCCCAGCAACTGAAAATGCGTCTGGAGCAGTACCTTTCCGCCGATCGGGGCCGGGAGGTGCATCTTGACGATATCACCGACATAAGAATTACATCACGTACGGCCGGGGGGCGGGTAGCCGAAATGATTTTAAAAACCACCTCGCGCGATTACACTTTCGGCAAGGATAAGATCCGCTGGGTGTTCAAACGCTCTTCGAATCCGGAATTGATTCTTCAATCGGCGAAATTCGATGTCGAGCCATTGTATGATAATAATGGGAGACTGATCAAGGTTGATTTTGCCGGAGGCGGGTACGGTCATGGGGTGGGTATGTGCCAATGCGGGGCAATGGGTATGGCCCGCAGAGGCAAGAAATTTGATCAAATCCTGAAATTTTACTATCGCAATACCAATCTAGTGAAATTGTACTGATTAGAATCCTGAACTGATTATTTTATTTCCTGCCAAATATATATCATTATATTGTTTCCGATGATTCATCGTTCGGATGCCAAAATATTGATCCTGAATTCACGACAGACTTTGCGGCCGTTCGGGAACGATGCCTGGATAACTAATACCGAAAAAGCGGTGCTTGAATCAAAGGAGCGCGGCGCCATAATCCTGACATCGATCGGAATGAGCAGCTGGGAGATGACTCTCTATTTGGCATCGCGCCATAAAGTGAGACTGATGATCTACATTCCATTGGCGCCCGATGAAAATGCAGACAGGGTAACCAAAGGAATAATTGAGGGCTTTCATCTGGACGATGGTTTAATCGGCTGGCGGTTTCTTGAATGTGATAAAAAGCGATCAAAAAAATCGAATTTTCAAGAGCTGCGCGACCGGACCATGATGAGAGAGGCCGACCTGATATTTCCCGTATCTATCAGGTCCGGCGGGAATTTGGATGAACAGCTTCGTATGGCTCGGGCGAACGGCGCGGCGGTTGAAGATAATTTCAGGGTTGAATATCAACGGGACCACAGGATCTGCAAAATATCAGTAGACAAGAATAAAATAGACCCAGAAATTGATATGTTGCTTGACGACTATTTGATTCACTGGACCAAATCCTCCAATGGGCCCTGGCCCGGGGAGACCTCATTCCAATTTTATCAGGCAATAGCCGGTTGTGAAGACCATTATGCGCGATCGGCTCTGGATACTTTGATTAGAATTGTGTTGGAAAGAAAATTGAGGGCCTCATCAAGACATTATCGAACGGAATATCCGGCGGTTCCGTTTTCATCACTAAAGCCATCCGCGGCGGCCGCCCTGATGCGCTGGCGGGCCCGCTATCAAGAAATGACTTTTGAACCGTACGGGATTGCCATAAGGGCCGATTTTGCCGAAAAGTTGAGTATAAAAAGGGTCTTCTATGGCCATAGGGACATGTATCAATATCTTGATACCGAAGATAGACCGTACTTTCAAAATATGGGAATCAGGGGCGACTGGACGCCGGAAAAGGAATATCGGCATATCGGCGATCTGGATCTTTCGAAACTCCGATCCGATGACAGCATTCTGATTGTCAATCATGCAGAGGAGAGGGACAGGTTCCGTGACATCAGCGATCTGCCGGTTGTGAGTTACTATTCTCGCTGAGGAAATCGATATTATTTTCCGGCAGACCCGTAGCGGTCTCCGGGACATGCGGCGATTCATAATCGGGCGGGGAGATCCTCAAAATAAATCCCGGCAGTACCGTATTGATAATGGTATATATCACGATTCCGCCAAAAAGGTATGGGGGCAGGTCGAAACGATCCCGGAGAATGGCCAATATCACCAACGAAAATACCAAAGTCGGCAGCATCGACAAGCCGATTCGAAAACTTTTGCGATAGGATTCCCCGAGTGTGACCCGGCGGTGAAGAGCCACTACCAGGAGACGTAAAGGGATTATTATGGTGGCCAACAGCAGGCCGGTATAGAAAGCGGGGAGAGAAAAATGGGATCGTTCCAGGTTAAGCCCGGCCGCGAAAAAATAGAACGGCACGAAAAATGAGGCAAAAACCTCGACGGCAAATAGCATTTTGGCCGATGTCAGAGACGGTAGAACGGTTCGGAACCGCTGGGCCGTAATCCCGACCACAAAAGCGCCGACCAGATAATAAACGCCGAGATACATAGTCAGAAAAGCGCTGGCTACGGCGACAATAAGCAGGAAAGCGAATTCCGAGTTCGGGGCGAATGGCGCCACGCGCAGGGCGAAAAAACGGAACAGCACCGGGAGAATGGCAATCATGGCAATCAGCGCCAAAAAGGAAAGACCCAGCTTGCCCATGGTGACCGACTGCAGAGTGATGAATAAAACGATCAGAGCGACCAGTTCGGTGGCAATGGCCTTGGATCTGACCCAGAATTGTTCCCGGCTATCGAGTCCAAATTGCCTGATAGAATCGAGGATGAAGCCGGTCGATGGTGTCACCAATGCCAGAGCCGTCAGCAGGGCCGCCCGCATATCAAGATGGAAAATTCTTCCCGCCGCCACCGAGACAATCACTATGCCTACAATATTGAAGATAATATGCTGGAAGATGACCCAGACTTCCAAACGGATTTCATGAAAATTGAGATCCAGCCCGGCGAATAGAAAGAGCGAGACGATGCCGAAAGTTGAAAGAAGCCGAATTGTCTCATCTCCCGTAAAAAGCCCCAAACCCAATCCGGCCAGCAATCCGAGAGCCAGACTCGTTATGGCTGTCGGCAGCCGGAAGCGCTGCAGGAAACGCGGGACGACGAAAAGGCCGAAAAGAAGTATTATATAGTGCCACTCTGTCGTTTTCATCTTTGTGTTTACCTTTTGCTCCGATTATAGGAAGTTAAAGGTCCCTTGCCAAAGACAAATGCGACGGGCCGCGTCGGATGAAAAGTGCGATCAGATTTTCGAGTTAAAAAGGCGCTCAGGATTTTTCAATGGTGGTCAGCAGAGAGAGATATTTCTGCGCCCATTTTTCCCGGGTATGATGTTGACTGACAAAGTTGTAATATTTTTGTCCCAGATCAACCCCATCGATCTCCTTATTGTAAATGGATCTGATGATCCGGGCCAATTCATCCGGTTTCTGGGAAGAAAAAGTAAGGGCTCCGCCGGCATTTTCCAGAAGACGGCTGGTTTCGCCATTGATGGTATTAAAAACGATCGGTTTTCCGGCCGCCATATATTCGAAAATTTTGGTAGGCAATGCCATGCGGGCCACCGGAACCTCTTTCAGGCATTCCACCAGGACGTCGCCGGCCCGGAGATAAAAGGGGATTTCCTCGAGCGGGCGGAGGCCGATAAAGGAGACATTGGTCAGATTGTATTGTTTGGCCAGAATTTCCAGGGCATGGCGCTTCTGGCCATCTCCGACGAATACAAAATGATACTGCTTGTCGTCGGCAAGCAGTCGCGCCGATTCGATGATCGATTCGAGCGGCCGCACCCAGCCCAGTGTTCCCGAAAAGAGAATAAGAAATTTATCTTCCCAACCATGTTTCTTGCGAATACCGTTGGAATGGCTGTTGATAAAATCGGGGCCGACTCCCGATTTAATGGTGGTCAGGCGCGATTCCGGGATACCGTTTTCTTTCATCCATTGAGTAATTCCTCCCGTGACGCAGACCACATGATCGGCTTTCTTGTAAAGAAACCGCATCACCTTGCGAACCAGCTCCGTAAAGAATGATTTATTGAGATTACCGAACTGCTCACCCGATTCCGGCTGTAGGTCGCGGATTTCCAGCACCAGTTTGGTTCGCCGTAATCGGCTCAAAATATAACCGATAAGTGGCGAGGTGACCGGCGGGGACGATGCCAATATTAGGTCGAATGGCCCCCGGATCCGAAGACTATTTATCAGCGAAGAAGCCAGAAACGTTATGAATCCGATCATCCGTTTCTTGGGCTGGGCATTGGAGGCGGGCAAAACATAGGAACGGAAAACCTTAATTCCGTCGATTTCCTCTTTTAAAAGAAATCTCCCCCGATATTTCGGTGGAACTATGCCATCGGGATAATTGGGCAGGGCCGTCAGGACAGTAACATCGTGTCCGTTTTTCCGGAAAAATTTGGCAAATTCAAATAAACGACGCACCGCCCCTCTCTCGGGCGGAAAGTGCTGAGTTACCAATAAAATTCTCATAGACTTCCGCATTTAGACCGATAATTTACTATTGCCGTTTTAAAAAGGCAATATAAAAAATCATCCTGCCATTCATCCACTTTATTATATGCAATGAACTTAACAATATAATCAAGACATTGAAAAACCTGTTTCATGGACCCTTTAATTAAATAAACTCAGAATGAGGTATTTTGTTGTATTCAATCTGCAATAAATAAATCGGCCATGTTTTTTCCAATTTTAGTTCTTTTTTTTACTCTCAAAAGCGCCTGACCGGCAAGCCATTAGCCTATCTGTTAAATCTGAGTTCAATATTATCGCCTATATTTGAAGGTCTCGGTCCCCGGCCCGTGGGAGTCAACCTATCACCAGCGATTCCCCGACTTACCAGATAATCCTTCACACGATTGGCCCGCTTTTGGGACAGGGTCAGATTTTCCTCAGTATTGCCGGAATCGTCGCCATATCCATAAATTTGCATTTTGGCTGTCGTGACTACTTTCATGGCCAGGGCGAGAGTGTCCAATCTCGATATTGCACCCGGATCCAATTCAAAGGAACCGGGACGATACCGTACCGGAATAATTATCGCTTTTGCGAATATGCCGTCATCAAGGCATCCCGAACTGTTGACAGTCAATCCGGAAACGCTCCCGGGGCAATCGTCAAGCCCGTCGGGGACACCATCACCGTCACTGTCTATGGGACATCCCTCTTTATCGACGATCCCACCAATAATATTGTCCGGACACCTGTCTCTGTAGTCCGGAATTCCGTCACAGTCCGTATCGATTGGGCACCCATTAATATCTATCTTTCCTCTGACGGCGGATTCGGTCCCGGGGCAGAAATCGGAAAAATCCGGGATACCGTCATTATCGCTATCGAGCTGAGGCGCTACTGGGGGCGATGATGCCGGTTTCGGCACAGTCGGCGCTGCGAGAAGATTCTGTCCGATGATAGTCGAAATCGTGTCGCGCTCTTCGGATTGCTGTTTTGCCGGATGTCGCCTTTCATCGTTTTGCGAAAGGGACTGGGAACGTCCGCCAAAAAGATAATTTAGATTGACCGTAATGGCCGCCTTCCAGGGCGGACGGGCATCCTCGACGGCTTCGGCAAATTCTGAACCGGCCCCGGTTAAATATGAAATTCTCGATTCCAATGAAAGCCGCCAGCGTGCGGAAAGTTGATATTCCAATCCGACTGACGGGCCGATAATGATTTCGGTGGCGGAGAAGTTGACCGTTTCGCCGTGCGGCCCTTCCACCGGAAGAATCGATTCGCCCTCTTTATCCTTGAAGGCCCAGATGGAAATTCCGCCGCCGAAACCGCCAAAAAGAGACAATTCATTTGCCACAATATCTTTGCGATATTTAAAAGTGAGTATCAGATCACGGCTGACATGGGAGCGGGAACGTGTATTTTTATCGGAGCCGAATTTAAAATTGGTACGGGCCGACGAATCATCGTAATTTTTGCCGGATGCAAATGTAAGTGCGAGAAACCAGTGCCCTTTCAACCGGGCTTCCAATTGGCACTGCAAAAGGGGAGAAATTGTGAACCATGGTGGTCTGCCTCCCAGTAGATTCCCGGCGCCCGGCCCCGCTCCGATTGAATATAGCGGTGTGGTATTCGCTCCTCCCAGGGACGGTATAATGAAAAGAATCAATATCACGATCCGTCGCATAATTATAATTTCTTACCGGACGACCCTTTTGGCAACAAAAAAGATTGTCGGAAAAGATGGAATTTCAATATGCATCTGAGAAGCTCCGTGCCAAGATTAATATTGATGTATTTAATGTTATATGTTAAATTTATGGGTATGCGGTTTCCGCAGAAACCGGGTATCCGGCCCGGTCCGGCTTTGTCGGCAGCGCCAGATGGCGCGATGCGGAGATCGGACTTTGATGTCCGGAAATGAGGGCGTGTGCAAATTCTAAATCTTCATGAATGGCCGCAAGATCCCGAAGATGCAATTATGATTCAGAGCAAACTTTGCCGCCGAACAAAACCAGTTGAACCGATGGGTCGAGTGGAATATTTGACCGCGGTCGATACGGCGTTTGATGAAAAGAGTAATATGCTTTTTGCGGCCGCTGTGACGGTCAGGTTCTCCGATTTGATACCGGTGGAGCGGGCCTTTTCCCGGCGGAAAGCGGAATTTCCCTATATGCCGGCGCTCCTCAGTTTTCGGGAAGGGCCAATTATTTTGGAGGCCCTGGCGCGCTTAATGCAGATTCCGGATGTGATTATATTTGCCGGGCACGGAAAGGCCCATCCCCGTTCTTTTGGAATGGCCTCCCATCTTGGAATGCTCGTAAATATTCCCTCGATCGGATGTGCACGCAAGAAGCTGGTCGGGGAGTATCGGATTCCGGAACTTAACAAGGGGACACGTTCCCCCTTATACATTTTCAACAAGGAGGCCGGCACGGTATATCGCTCCAAAGCCAACGTGAAGCCGATTTTTATTTCTCCCGGATATAAGTGTTCGCTGGCCGATTCATTTGAGATTGTACGAGCCTGTATTACCGAATATCGCCTTCCGGAACCGCTCCGCCAGGCTCATCTTCTGGCGGGGAAAATGAAGCGCCGAATTACTCAAGATTTTTTACCGGTCGACAAGGCTGAATTATCCGTCGCGAAAGGACGAAACCATGGTGAAGACAGCAATTCCTGGTAACTTGGATAGATTGAAAGAAATCGTTCTCAAAGCGGCCGAAAAACTCTATCCGACACAGGTCGAATGGCGGCGATGGCTGCATCAACACCCGGAGCTTTCCAATCGGGAATTCGATACGACCAAATTCATATTGGAGCAACTTAAAAAAAGAGGCGTCAAGACGGTTCCTTTGAAAATGAAGACGGGAGCACTGGCCCTCATGAATGAAAAGAAAGGGATCGCCCTGGCCATTCGCACCGACATTGATGCCCTTCCAATTGACGAGAAGAACAAAGTTGCTTTTAAATCGCGGAATGACGGAATCATGCACGCCTGCGGCCATGATATTCATATGGCGGTCGTGCTCGGCACAACCGTTCTTCTATCTATCTTGAAGGAAAATCTTCCGGGAGCGGTGAAAGTCATTTATCAACCGGCGGAAGAGATGCCGCCCGGCGGTGCCGAGATGATGATAAGGGAAGGGATTCTCAGAAATCCCGACGTGAAAATGGTATTGTCATTGCACAATGACCCGAGCCTGGCCGTGGGAAAAATCGGCCTTCGTGACGGCCCGATAATGGCGTCGGTCACCGATTTTGATATTACTGTTATCGGCCGGGGCGGTCACGCTGCGCGGCCCCATCTGGGAGTCGATGCCATCGTCACTGCCACTGAGATTGTCGAATCGCTGCAAAAAATAGTGTCGCGCGAGACTGATCCGTTTCAGCCGGTTGTTATCACTTTCGGGATGATTTCCGGAGGTCGAGCCCGCAATGTAATTTGTGACCGGGTGCAAATATGCGGGACGGCCCGTACCCTGTCGGCCGCAAGCCGCAAGGTCATCCCCAATCTTATCAGACGGACCGTAGATGGTGTCTGCCGCGCCCGCGGGGCTGAATATAAAATTGACTTTATCGCCCAATATCCGGTGCTATCCAACTGGCCCGAAGCAAACAAAATATTTGCAGAATGCTACACAACTTTGTTTGGTCCCGGGAAAGTGGTAACTTCCCCTCAAAGCATGGGCGGCGAGGATTTCGCCAACTATATTCAGAAAATCCCCGGGGCGATGTTACGCCTCGGCGTCAGAAACCGAAAGATCGGCGCCACGGAGCCGTGGCACAGCGACAAATTCATGGCTGATGAAAGAAGTATTTTTTATGGAACGTCGCTTTTGACCCTGGCCGCGATTAAGGGTCTTGGGGAGATCGCCAAATGAAGAGACTTCGCTGGCTCATACTTTCAATCCTTACTCTAATCCCGGCAGGGAGTTATTCGTTTCAAATTCTGAAAGGGCTGGTGGTAAATTATGGCGATTTCTCTTATGTGTCATCAATCGCGGTGGGATTTCAATATGTCTATTTCGGCACGACCAGCGGGGTAATCAGATATGATATCGGCAAGGATAACTGGGGTGACCCGATGACCGGAATAGACGGTCTCCGGGGCCGCGATATTCGCGCCATTAAGGTCTCACGTGATGATCAAGATGTGTGGGTTAGAACGAATCAGGGTATATTTGAATATACCGATGCTTTCGACCGGTGGGATGAAGTGGATCAGATGCCGTCCGATGAACCGACCAATGGCAGACACTTAAGACCGGATCCTTCATATTTCCCTCCGCCAGGGTTTACCTATCTGACGACCGGGAGCATTGTCGATGAATATGGGCGGACCTTTTCCATCACCGACATTCTTGACGACGGCTGGTCGAATTTATGGATCGGAACCTGGGGTATGGGGGTGTTTCGGGCCGATAATACCAGTCATATTATGCAACCTTTGCCCTATGGCCTAATTCAGCCGGATATTATTACGATTTGCGCCGATCAGGGGGTTCTCTGGATGGGCGGTCAACCCGGGAATTCCCAGCGCACCGGAATCACGGTTTTTGACTGGCAAAATAACGAATTCAGTTATGTGGAATCGCAGGCGGCCTATATTTTCAACCCCCAGAATGTGAATGATATATTTCCCGACAAGAAAAATACCTATATCGCCACCGACAATGGCATATGGGTGGTGGATAAAAAGAGCCGTCAAATTAAGAATCATCTTTACCGAAGTTCCGGCCTTCCCGATAATCAGGTCTATAGTGTCTATGCAGGGAATGATACTCTTTTCGCAGGATCGAATTCCGGATTGGGAATGATCTATATGGGCAAAGATACTGCGACGCATCAATCCCGAAATTTTCTGGCATCGCTGGCCATACTATCGCTCGATTATATCGATGGTGACCTCTGGATGGGAACTTCACAGGGGGCCTTCCGCCTGACGCCGTCGACAGGCAAAGTCAGCCGCCTAACGGTTCCGGAAGTGACCCAAACCGGCCCCGTTTATGATATTAAGCATTCGGAGGAGAAGGTCTGGCTGGCGACATATGACAATCTTGTTTCGATTGATCTCAAGACAGCCGAAGCACACGATTATCCCGAAATCAACGGATATGGCGGGGCGAGAGCCCTGGCGGTCCAGGACACACTGGTGGCGGCGGCCACGCCGCAGGGTCTTCTGCTGTTTTTTATTGGCGACCGGCCCCAGCATTATCTTTATACCGTGAGCGACGGGCTTATATCCAATGATGTCAAAGACCTGGTTTTTGACGGGGATTATTTGTGGCTGGGGACGGACTTGGGTCTGACCCGGTTCTGGTATTTGGACCCGGCGCTGAATTATTAGGGGCCATTCATGTGCCCAAAATATGGTTGAAGATTAAGAGCCGGTTTTATATCTTGATATCCTAAAAGAAATTTATAGGGTCGGTGAGGCGGAAGATTAATGTGTCAGTTAAGATGTTAAAAGTTCCAGTAATTCTAATTTGGCTGATGTTCCTGGTGATCATTTCAAAAGTGGTTCATTCTGCCGATCAGGATTTTTTCAGTATCTATAATCTTGAGGTGGAAGGAACCATTTACGACTATGTCTCTGGAGATTTTAATGGCGACGGTTGGACCGATATCGCCATGATTTATTCCCCTTACAATGATCCGAATAGCCGCTACATCGGGCTGCATCTTCAGAAGGGCCCGGCCGGTTTTTCCGGTAAAGCCGATTACCTGGTATCTCTGCCCCCGACAGTGACTCAAATCGATGTGGCTGATATTGACGGCGATGGTCAGGCGGAAATTCTGGCCATTGACGGCGACGGTGTTCTGTCGCTGAAATATGCGGCGGCATCGGGTTTTGCCGCTCCGAATCGTATCGTCCGTCAAAATACCATATATGCCGTTCCGATGTTTCAGGGGATTATCGCCCAGCCATTTGCCTTTGAGCTCGCGGATTCACCGGGTCCGGAGCTGGCTGTGCCCACCGCCAGGGGATTGGCCTTGTTTGAAAAAGGATCCGACGGGCGCTATCAGATTCTGAACCAATTGAATGTGTCTTTTGCCTGCCGCAACATGGTCAGAGAAATCGATGACTTTTCGGGACGAAATGAAAGTGGATTTCGCCTCTCCCTGCCGAAAATTGTCGTGGCTGACGGCAACCTGGACGGCCGGAAGGATCTTTATATGCTCTGGGATAGACGGCTCTGCTATTTTTTCCAGGACAGCAGCGGCAATTTTGCGCAGACTCCTGATGATGAAATCTCATTCCAGCCAGCGGTGGCCGACGGTTATTTGCAGAGCCGCCTGGCCGACTTGAACGGCGACGGCCGTCCGGACGCCGTGGTTTCGTACACCTCGGGCGGGATTACCAAGACCGAAACCAAGCTTCGCTTTTATTATGCCGATGGATCAGGCCGCATAAATGCTGTGCCGAGAAAAGAGATTAGTCTGTCCGATTCCCACTGCAATCTTATCATTGGCGATCTTACGCAGAACCGCCGGCAGGAGGTAGTGGTCCCGGCCGTGGAACTGGGTGCCATCGCCGCCACCAAGATGCTTTTAATGAAGAAGACTTCGTTGCACCTTCTGATTTATACTTTACGGGACGGCGTGCCCGACGACGAACCGGTACAGAGAACCGGTTTGGAATTCCGCATCAATTTCGATGAACCGGTGCCGACCCGTGAAGTAATGGTTGATTGGTCGGCCGATTTCAATGGCGACGGGCCCCTGGACCTGGTCTTTTCCGACGGGAGCGGGCGGCTGCAATTCTATTGGGGCCGCAGCGACAGTTATTTATCGCGCAAGCCGGATTTGGAGGTGCCGCTGGAGCATCCTTCAGAAATTCATCCGGTACACTTGAACAAGGGAAAATTTTCTGATCTGATAGTGGAACATAATCTCAGCGGACGAATTGATCGGCTGACAGTGCTGAAAAATAAAAATAATCAATTATAAGGGAGTGATATGGTGATGTCGGAGCATGAATTTCCGGTTTGTTTAAAATGTAACAGAGGGAGCCTTCTGCCGCTCTCCGATTACGGGCGCGACGGCGCCACAATTACATATAAGGCCTGGGTCTGTTCCAATCCGGAATGCGGCTTTTCCCTGCGGATAGATAATGGCGAGATAAGTTACGGTAAGCCGATAGGGATTTCAACGAAGTGATGCGGAAGCCGAAGATATTTGAAAATCTTTGGGTTAAACTGGCCTCGCTGATTCTGGCGGGGCTTCTCTGGTTCCATGTGGCGACCAATAAAGTGTATCAGCAGGACGTTTTGATGCCCCTGAAGCAAGTTGATTTGACGGGTAAACTGCTTCTGGCGGAGCCGCCCCCGGAATCGGTCATGGTGCGGGTCACCGCCACCGGAAAAAAGCTTCTTCAGTCCAATTGGAGAACGGGCGGACTCAAACTTCTGATAAATCGCAGTCAGCCGGGACGGTTCAAAACAGAATTGAACCCCTCGAATTTCAGCCTGATAAATGGGGATAAAATAGAAATTTCCGAGGTCCTTTATCCCCGGGAGTATGAATTCGAATGCGATAGAAAGCAGGAGAAACGTCTCCCGGTACGATCCCGAATAGTGGCTGTCCCCGACGACGGCTTTGCTGTGAGCGGTCCGGATTCCATATCGCCGGATATTGTCACGGTCAGTGGACCGGCCGATCAAATAAAGGATCTGGCTTATATTGACACCAAGTATGAAATTCTTAAGGGCGCCCGCAATGACATAACCATGAGGATTCCGATTGAGAAACCAAATATCTATAGTATGGAAATCGACCCGGAGTCGGTGACGGTCAATGTTCGACTGATTCCCATTAAGTCGAAGAGCTTTAAGGGTATACCGGTTCGAGTCAAAAATGCCCCTTCGGGCCGGATTGTGGAAGTGTTTCCGCCGAAGATTGATGTTCGGGCCGGGGGTTTGCAGAAGAATATCGATTCCATTACATCCCTCAAAATCTCCGCGTATGCCGACTACAATCAGGCCAATGACAGAGGAATGGCGCCGATTGAAATTACACTGCCGCCCGGGATTTCTCTGGTGTCGCGCTCGGCCGACTCGGTCCGAATTATCAAAGAGTGATGCTGACTTTAGGTATAGAAACGTCATGCGATGAGACTTCGGTTGCCCTTGTCCGCGGCAAAGACGAAATTCTGTCCAATATCATTCTGAGTCAAGTTGTTCATAAAAAATTCGGGGGTGTGGTGCCCGAATTGGCCAGCCGGGAACATCTCAAATCTATAATCCCGGTATACACCGAGGCTCTTCAGGCCGCCGATGTAAAGCCGGAGGAAATAGAATTGGTGGCGGCCACATACGGCCCCGGGCTCGTTGGGGCACTTCTGGTCGGGCTGAATTTTGGCAAGGGATTGGCGTATGGATGGAACAAACCATTCATCGCCGTAAATCATCTCGAAGGGCACGTGGCCGCCAATTTCCTGATTCACAGGGATATTCCGGATCGGCACCTGACATTGATTATTTCCGGCGGACATACTTCGCTGGTTCTTGTGGACGGATTTGGAAATTACCGGGTACTGGGGCAGACCAAGGATGATGCCGTCGGTGAGGCCTATGATAAAGTAGCCAAAATACTGGGATTGGGGTACCCGGGCGGAGCGGAAATCGACCGCTTATCGCAGTTGGGAGATCGCCGTTACTTTCGCTTTCCTCGGGGTGTGATCAAGGAGAATAGTTTTGATTTTTCATATTCGGGCTTGAAGACGGCGGTGGCTCTTCATATTAAAAACCTCACCGATGATGAACTTGCGGAGCATCGCGCCGATATTGCGGCATCGTTTCAAGAAGCGGCTATCGAGGTCCTTGTGGACAAGACTGTCAGGGCCGTCATGGAATTCAATATTGATACAGTCTCGTTATCCGGCGGCGTGGCGTCGAACAGCCGCTTGAAAGATCTGATGGAGGCGAAACTTAGAGCAGTCGGGGCGGAATTCTATTATCCCCCACCGTCGCTTTGCACCGACAATGCCGCCATGATTGCCGCCGCCGGTTATATGCGGTTCCTCCGCGATGGACCGTCCCCTTTGAACATCAATGCCGTGCCGTATCTTAAATTGGCGGCCAGAGGGGTTCGGGGCTTATGAATACGATTGAGTTCTCCGGGTTTATCGCCGCCGGTTCTCTTCTGGCCGGATTTCTCGGTTCTCTGACGGGGCTGGGAGGGGGTGTCGTCATTGTACCGATGCTCACTCTCTTATTCGGAGTCGACATTCGTCTGGCGGTCGGGGCCTCCCTGGTGTCGGTCATCGCAACATCGTCCGGCGCCGCCGCGGCCTACGTGAAAGAAGGATTTTCAAATATCCGCATCGGGATGTTTCTGGAGATGGCAACCACGGTTGGGGCAATAATCGGCGCCTTCCTGCACCCGTATCTTTCGACCGGGCTAATTGCGGTGATATTCGGCGTCGTCCTCATCTATTCGGCCTTTTTCTCGGCCCGCCCCAGGAAAAATGAGGATGAATTGATTCCTCAGGACAAACTGGCCACCCGCCTCAGGATGAATAGCACTTTTCCGACAGCCGAAGGATTGCGAAGTTACAATGTCAAAAATGTTCCGCAGGGATTTAGCCTGATGTTTATAGCGGGAACTCTTTCCGGACTTTTGGGGATCGGCTCCGGCGCGATGAAAGTTCTGGCCATGGACCAGATTATGCGGATTCCCTTTAAAGTTTCGACGACTACCAGCAATTTTATGATCGGGGTCACGGCCGCCGCCAGTGCGGGGATATATTTATCCCAGGGGTACATCCGTCCCGGCCTGGCGATGCCGGTGATGCTGGGGGTTCTGGCGGGGTCTCTTATCGGCGCCCGAATTCTGGTCAAAACGGCGACATCAAAATTGCGCCTGGTTTTCGGAATTGTGGTCGTGATCATGGCCCTCGAAATGATATACAAAGGAATAACGGGCGGTATCTGATGAGGCCTCATCCAGAAATAGAAAAAGGCGATCGCCTGGAAATTACCATCGGCAATCTTCTACGGATCGGGGTTCTTATCTCGGCGGGGGTGGTTCTTTTCGGCGGAATTATTTATCTCTGGAAGTACGGCCTGACCCGCCCCGACTATTCGACTTTTACTGAAATGCCGAAATCCCTTAAAGAACTGCCGCAAATTATATCACAGTCGTTCCAACTCCGCAGTCAGGCCATCATTCAATTGGGATTATTATTATTGATTGCTACGCCGATCGCACGGGTGGCCTTTTCGGTCGCGGCGTTTTTAAAGCAGAGAGATTATTTTTATACGGTAGTCACTTTAATAGTCTTGATAATTTTGCTCTTCAGTCTGTCTGGGGGATAATTTGGGAAAATTTCAATTGCCGGGATAAATCAAAGTTGGCAGGCCCCGCTCCGCCACCCGGTACAGAGTAATGGCCTGGTCGGCGTTCATACGGATAACCACATGCGATTCGCCGAAAGGACGCTGAAGAGCGTGCTGAAGTTCCACCACGGTATTTTTGAATTTTGAGGGCGGCTTTCCGGGGACATCGGTGCGGATATCCAAAAGCAGGTCGTTGGCCCAGAGGATCTCGAATCGTTCCGGAATGACCCGCTGCATCAGATCGATTTTGGCCCGCACCACTTCACTGACAATTTTGAGAACCGAATCGGAACTCTTATCCGATGCGGCATACAGATGTTTATCAATCACGGGGCGGATGAAGACCTTATTGCCGTCGGTAAATTTGCGGGCGAAATCTTTCAGGCTGTCCGAGTCCCCGGCAGGATCGATTTTTATCGGATCATTCCAGACCGTCACCCCGCCCAGTTTGAGAAGAATCTCCCGATTGGGAATGTCGATTACCAGATATACCTTTTTCTCTTTGGCCAGTTTCAATTCCGACTGGAGAAGGAGGTACACTTCTTCGGGTTTACCGGTTTCTGCGCCGGCGGCCTTCTTTTTTACGGATGGTTCGGCGGCTTTTGTGGTTTCCTTTGAACGACAGCCGCCGATAAGCAAAAGGAAAATTAATGGAAGAATGAGAACCCGGTATTTCATTATAAAATAAGGCATCACATCTAAAAGATATATAATGCGGTTCCTATCGGCGTTTTATTGTAAATTTTCTCGAGGTCATCGGACCCGACCCGAACACACCCGTGCGTGACATTTATCCCGAGCAGACGTTCATAAATAGTGCCGTGCACAAAATAGCCGTCGCCGAACCCCATGGCGTAATCGCCCATCATATTGGGATCGAGACGTTCCCCTTCATCTTTGGGGATAGTTTCGCCTTCTTCGAGAAAGGCCCAGTCCGGCTTGCGCCACCAGGGATGGGGAATCTTGTTACTGATTTTAAAAATACCCCGGGGGGTATTAAAAATCCACTTTCGCCCGGTGGTGCTGTCGATATATTCGCCGCCGGAACCGGTGGAACAGGTGGCCTCGATCAGAACGGAATCTTCGGTCCGCAGGAAAATTTTATTAGCGTGGGTATCAATAACCAAATACGGCTTGCGCGGCCTCAATTTTGTCATATTGGCGCGGGCCGAGACCAGGGCCTTTTTGGCGGCCTTGGCGTCTTTGGGCAACACCGCCGAAATGCTGTCGGCGTAAACCGGTGAATCCGCTTCTCCCGCGTCGCCGGGTGTCAGTGTCAGAAGATAAATTACACCGCCGGCAATAATGATCATCAGCGGTAATATGACAAAAAGTACTAACTTTTTCATGGCCAGTTGTTGGAGCGCCGCACAATTGTTACCGGCGTCCCGATTGAAATATATTGCATCAGACGATCCATATCCCGGTTTGACAGCGCCACACACCCTTCGGTCCAGTCGCGATTTCGCCCGCCTTCTCCGTGAATTTCGATAAGCCCTCCGATGCGGGATCGTTTTGAAATAATTCCCCGGGATTTGCTTTCCGCGAATCGCTGGCGATCGGTGGCGTTAGGGTAATTTATGAGCAGGGCCTTATAATACCTGCTGGCGCCGTTGCCCTTGACGGCCGTCACATAATATTTGCCTTCCGGAGTGGCGCCATCTCCGGCAAACAGTTTTTGTGTCGAGGGGTTGTAGCCGAGATCGCAATCGAAAGTCAACTTCAATTTTCCCCGGTGAATAAGATATGCCTTGTGTTTTCCTTTATCGACAATGACCGCGTAGGTACCGTCAGCGCGTGAATTGTCGATTGTTTCCTGGACCCAGCGCTGCCAGATATGAAGTTTCTGGGCCTCATCATTGGAATAGTCGGCCACGATTTTACCCAGATGCCGCAATGATTCTTTACCCAGAATTATTTTACTTCGCGCCTCTTCGTATTCGCCCATATTCATAAGTTTTTCACTGGTCTTATAGGCCATTTCGGCCCGGTTCCAGTAAGCTTCGCCGTCATTTTTGGCCAGAGTGCCGTTAAGCGACTCCCGCCATTCGAGCAACTCGTCATATAATTGGTTACGTTCTCCCTGCACAGTCGCTTGAAGATTTTGTAGAGTTTTCTGGGCCTGATCGGCGGCGTCCGATGCTTTCTGGTAAGCCAGGGTCAAGAGCGAATCGGCCGTTTTATAATTGCGAAACGGGGCCAACCGGCCGTTCTGACGAGCCATTTCCATCCATCCGATTTTGATTAAGTCCTCGGCGGCACGGTACATTTCAGGGGAGTAGCGCAACGAAGCCGCCTTTTCAGCTTTGTTGAGCATCTGCTTGGCGTGCTCCAGCGACACTGTCGGAGGATTCGGAGCCCCGACGAATAATACTATAACAGCTCCGATCAGAAGGAGAATGATTCCGAAGCCAATAATGAGTTTCCGCATTTTCCTCGAAGCAGGACGCGAGGGGCGAGGGCCAAAATGCTGCGGGGGTCGTACTGTATTCGTTCGACCCCCGCGAGAATTAGGTGCGTTCAAGATCGTAATATTTCCCGACCTACTTGCCCGCCTTCTTCGCCGCGGCCATGGCTATTTCATTGATGATGCTGTCGGCCTTCTGAATTACAGCCTGAACCTTGGCCTGAGCCACTTTGTATTTGCCGGCGTTGAAATCGTTCTGAGCTTCCGTGAAGGAGGCCTGAACGCCGACGAGATCATTGTTGATCAATTCGATCTCGGCTTTATTTCCCTTGCCTTTAGGAGCTTTCTTCAATGCCGCGGCGGCACTGTCGATAGCGGCCTGGGCCTGGGTGATTAAATTCGTCACTTCCTGTTTCACACGCTCTTTTTCCTGAGCGGCCTGAGTAGAAGCGTTGTCAGCCAGAGCTTTGGCCCGGACAAACATTTCTTTCGATTTGCCATACGAGCGGAAAAGTGCGAATTTGGAATCCTGCTCCTGCTTGGCAGCCATAGCGGCGTTCAAAGTATCGGATGCCATTCTGAATGCATCGGGAGCATAATCCTGAGCCTCAGCGGTTTTCGCCGCATCCAACCCCGCCTGAGCCGCCTGCATCTCAACTTCAGGAGCCTTACTGCAACCGGCAATCACCAGCAGCGTCAGGGCGACAAGAACCAATGATACTCTCTTCAACATGTTGACATTCCTTTCTGTCCGCCGTAACGGACGAAAAAAAAGGATACGCACAAGAATCTCACTTGCACACATCCCGCGACTGATTAGGTCTCTTTGTTTACTTCAAATTTTTCTGCATCTCCGAATTGTCGCGCAATTCGGTCATTTCCTTTCATTCTCAAAGAAGTCTGGTAATGATGCTCTATTCCGGCTTCAAATACCATATCTCTTTTTTTATGAAGTGAATTAATATATAGGGGGGTCGATATTTGTCAACTATTTTTTGAAATAATTCACTTCAAATCTGACTCCCCAGTCAAAATTACAATATCCCACAATCCGTTGTGCGGCAATGCGATGCTGGGCGTCGACGGCTTAAGGGAAGGAATCTTGTTCATTTTCCTTTTGACTCCAGAAGAGATTACGAATCAAAAATGCTATAAACAAGGACTTTTTTTCCTATTTTCAGGAATCATTGAGGAGAAACTGGCTGAGAATAGACTCTCGTTAAATCGAATTGCGGAGATCGGGGATTAGTGGAAATATCTATCCATTATGAGCGCCGTGCTCACACCGCATGTCGGGCCGATTCACGAGGGTTCCGCCAAGGTACATCTGCGCGGCCGTATCGACCTCCGATTCCGAAGTAATAAAGACCTCTTTCCCGGCCTCCTTCAGATCGTCAAATATCCTTCGGCCCATGCCCCGAGAAATGACAACCGTACAATCTCGAAGCGCCTCTATAATTGGTCCATGGCTGTGATGATGGCCCGGCTCATGGTGGCGTTCGGGTTGCAGGACATGCATGGTGAAGCGGTTGAGCCGATATTCACGGCCGATTACAGAACCATTGTCTGTATTAAAAATGACGAAACCAGCGGCCCGCCCAAAATGGGCAGCAATTGTCTTTTGATCGTCGGATACAATTGCGATTTTCATAATTTGTTCTTCCTCTTTTTATCTAATATGCTAAAATGCTCGCCCTCTTGTCTTAATAAGGTCGCGCCGCACCGCGGACATTTCTCTTCAATGCAGGGGATATTGGGATAATGTCCCTTTTTCCATCCGCATTTGGGGCAGACGCAGAATCCGCCCGGCCCTAAGCGGTTTCCCTGTTTCTTTTCCATTGCCCGCCCCCGCGACATGCCTGTCCCCGGTTGCGCCGTCCGCCCCCCTGGCCAAAACCCCGATCGGAGCGATGTAGATTCAGGCTGCGGCAGTTGGGGCATTCCTGCGGACGACCGGTTCCGAAAGCCACCGCCCATTCGTGACCGCAGTCACGACATTTAAAATTTCTCTCTTCCACCATTTCAACATTACCTCCATCTATGCGGAGAGCTTTGCCGTCAAGCAGGGCTTCAGCCACTTTCCTGTGAGCCGAATCGATAATCCGGCCAAAGGTCGGCCGGGAAATTTTCATCCGCAAAGCAGCTTCCTCCTGGTACAGGCCCTCGCAATCGGCCAGGCGAAGCGCCTCGAGCTCATCCTTTTCCAGAACGACTTCCACAAGCGATCGCAAGGGAACGCCCCGGGGTTTGAAATAGACTACCTCGGGCCGGCAGGCTATTTGTCGAGCGCACTTTGGTCGCGGCATTGATTCTCCTTTACCTATATTATGAGCATATGCTCATAATATGTCAAGTCCTATTTTGTCTTTTTTCTTATAATCGGAGTGTTTCACGGAACTTGCCATTTTGTCCATTAAGGCATAGATTCATTCTTCATGAAACCGGAACGTCCGCGGCGAATAATTGGCATTTTTGCGGTGGCCTCGTTTTTAAACGACCTCGGCTCCGATATGATTTATCCCATCTGGCCGCTTTTTGTCACGTCCGTTCTCGGCGCCAACATGGCGGTGCTCGGATTTATCGATGGCCTCGGCGACGCCATCGTTTCTATTTCCCAGGCCGCCTCGGGATATATTTCCGACCGAATCAAACGAAGAAAGATCTTTATCAGCGTCGGCTATGCTCTGGGAGCAATTTCTCGGGTGGGCTATGGCCTTTCCCGTTCCTGGCCGCAATTGATACCGATACGGATTCTTGACCGTTCGGGCAAAATTCGGAGTGCTCCCCGCGACGCCATAATTGCCGATATTTCGGTTCGCGAAAATCGCGGGGGGAATTTCGGAATCTTAAGGGCGATGGATAATCTTGGAGCGGTCTGCGGCATCCTGGCCAGCATCGCTCTTCTGCCGATTTTGGGCTACCGCAAAATTTTTTTCCTGGCCGCGCTTCCCTCGGTGCTGGCTGTCCTTCTGATTACATTTGGCGTGAAAGAGCAGCGCGATACAATCAAGACCATTTATAAAGGGATGCGGCTGCGGGATCTGAACCCGAATTTTCGTCTGTTTCTGATAGCCAGCGCCATTTTTTCTCTCGGAGCCTTCAGTTATTCTTTCCTCCTGATATTTGCCGAGAAGAACGGCTTCAGAATGACAACCGTGCCGGCGCTTTATCTGCTCTTTACGGCGGTGGCATTTGTGACTTCGATACCTTTCGGGCGGTTGGCGGACAGAATTGGGCGCAAGAAAGTCATTGGGATCGCATTTCTATTATGGGGACTGGTATCGGTTTGTCTGTTGATGGAGAAGAGCCTTGCCGTCATTATCATCGCCTTTGTTCTATATGGTATGCATCGAGGAGCTCTGGATACGGTCCAGAAGGCTTTTGTTTCGGAACTTTGTCCCGCCGAATATCGGGCCAGCGCCCTGGGCGGATTTCAGATGGTTATCGGGCTGGGTGCCCTGCCGGCCTCGTTCATAGCCGGAATTCTGTGGGACAAAGTTGGCCCGGCGGCGCCGTTCCTTCTATCTCTGTCACTGACCGCTGTGGCGCTAATTCTGATGGTCTTCGTGAAAGAAAAGGAACAACCTCCATTTTGAAAAGATATAACAGGGAATTAAGAGGCCATTTTTTTCTGTTCATGCTTTAATTGCCATAGCCGCCAATAAGTGTGAATTACCGGAATAATCTCCAGGGTCAGGAAAGCCGAAGTTATCAGTCCCCCCACCATCGGGGCCGCAATACGCTTCATCACATCGGCACCCGTTCCCTGCGCCCAGAGAAGCGGCACCAGTCCGATCATGGTCGTCCCGACTGTCATCAATTTTGGCCTGACCCGCATCACGGTCCCTTCCATATGAGCCCAAATGATATCATTCAGATCGCGGATTTTGCCGGCGCGTTTTCGGCGTTCATAGGCGTGGTCAAGATATATGACCATCACGATTCCGGTCGATGCCGCCAGGCCGACCAGGGCAATAATTCCCACCAGCGTGGCAGTCGAATAATTGTATCCGAGAAAATACATCAGCCAGATACTTCCCACCAGGGCAAATGGCACCGATGCCAGAACAATCATCGCTTCGGTAAAATTCCTGAAATTGAGATACAGCAGAATGATAACCAGTATTAGAGTAATTGGAATGACCACCTTCATACGACGTGTCATCTGCTGCAATAACTCGTACTGGCCGGTCCATTTGAGATAATAACCGCTGGGAAGGGGCACTTCTTTGGCCACTATCTTTTTGGCATCATTGACGTACCCACCGATATCGCGCTGACCCTGATCTATATCCACAAATACATAACCTACCAGCATGCCCGCTTCATCTTTTATCATGGGCGGACCGGTAACAACCCGAATGTCGGCGATCTGTCCCAGCGGAATATTGGCTCCCCCTTGCGGCAGGGAGTAGCGTTCGGCATTTCCGCCGGAAGGCATCGCATTTCGGCTGGCTTGGTTCATGCCGCCCGACATTTTCATGCCCTGGGTGGCGGCGGAGCCGCCGCTCATGCTTTTCGATCCGCTGCTTCCCATATTTTCCATCTGTGCCCAGACCATGTAACCGTCGCTTTCGTCAGTACTGGCCAGCATCGGTGATGACGGTTCGGGATCCAGAGCCCCCATTCCCGGCATCGACATTTTCTCCGACGGCGCCGGAGACTGCGCCGGCAGAGGGACCAGCACCTGCTTCAAACGCTCGATATTCTGCCTTAAGTCGCGGGGATAGCGGACATTAATGGTGAAGCGGTTTCGTCCTTCGACCGTAGTCTCAATCGGCATGCCGCCGATGGCCGCCTCGATAACATCCTCAACGTCGCCCAAGGTCAATCCATATCTTGCAATGGCGTCGCGATTGGGGGTGATATCTATAAAATAGCCGCCGGTGTTGCGATCCGAATAAACACTTCTTGTGCCGGGGATCTTGGACAGAGATTGCTCCAGTTTAAGGCCGATCTTTTCGATTTCATTCAAGTCATTTCCGAAGATTTTTACACCGATAGGAGTGCGGATCCCGGTAGAAAGCATATCTATACGCGTTTTGATCGGCATTGTCCAGGCGTTGGTCCATCCGGGGAACTGCATTGCCTTATCAAACTGGGCGATCAATTCATCATATCGAATAGTTCTTTCCTCCGGCCAAATGTGGCGGAGTCCCTTCTTTACGAATTCCGGGGCCCATGACGAGTACCATCTCTTTTCGGGAACCTTGCGCCATTCATTGCGCGGTTTCAGTTGCACCACCGTCTCCAGCATGCTCAACGGGGCCGGATCGGTGGCGGTTTCTGCGCGTCCGGCTTTGCCGTAAACCGAAATTACTTCCGGGAATGACTTTATTACCCGGTCCTGATACTGGATGTACTGCTTGGCCTGCTCGATGGAGATATTAGGGAATGTGGTGGGCATATAGAGGACATCCCCCTCATTTAGCGGCGGCATGAATTCGGAGCCGATCTTGGGAAACATTGGAATAGTCGCCAGCACTGCCATCAGGCCAATCGCAACCGTCGTTTTGGGATTGCGGAGAGCCACGTACACGAAAGGCTTATAAATTTTAATCAGAAATTTTGAAACCGGGTGATTGCTCTCATGGTAAATCCGCCCTTTGATAAGCATCGTCATCAGAGCCGGGGCCAGTGTTATGGCGGAGATGGCCGCGAAAAACATGGCGAATGTCTTGGTAAATGCCAGCGGCTTGAAAAGACGTCCGCCCTGGCCGTTGAGGGCGAAGATCGGCAGAAAGCCGATCGTGATTATTAAGAGGGCATAAAAGATCGACGGTCCCACTTCCTTGGCGGCGGCAATTATAACCTCTTTGCGGTCCACCCCGGGCGGCGCCTTTTCCAGCCGTTTGTGGGCATTCTCCACCAGCACAATGGTGGCATCGACCATGGCTCCAATGGCGATCGCGATCCCCCCCAGCGACATGATATTGGAGTTGATCCCCAGAAAGTGCATGGGAATGAACGACAGCGCCACCGAAACCGGCAGGACTATGATCGGCACCAATGAACTTCGAAAGTGCAGAAGAAAAATTATGATAATCAGAGCGACCACGACGCCCTCTTCCACCAGACTGTGTTTGAGGGTATGGATGGCCCGTTCGATCAAATTACTCCGGTCATAAACTATTTTCAGGTCGACGCCTTGCGGAAATGACGGTTTGATTTCGGCTAATTTTTGCCTGACCCGGTTTATTACATCGAGGGCATTCTCATTGTACCGCATGATAACAATCCCGCCGACCGCCTCGCCGATTCCGTTTAACTCTCCCAGTCCCCGGCGGATATCCGGTCCATATGAAACATTGGCGATATTGCTGATAAAAATCGGCGTTCCGTTGGGTGATCTTCCCAGGCCGATATCGCGAATGGCATCCAGATCTTTGATATAACCGCGGCCGCGGACATAATACTCCCGCCCGCTCATTTCGATGATGCGACCGCCAACGTCGTTATTGCTCCGCCTGATGGCTCGGGTTACGTCGCTTATCGTTAAATTATAGGCCCGCAATTTATCGGGGTCGACTTCCACCTGATACTGCTTCTGATATCCACCGACACTGGCTACTTCGGCGACCCCCGGGACCGATTCGAGCGCGTAGCGAAGATTAAAGTCCTGAAATGTCCGCAGATCAGCCAGATCGTTATGGCCGGTGGTATCGACCAAAGCATATTGAAAAATCCACCCGATCGAAGTGGCATCGGGACCCAGAACCGATGTTACTCCCGCCGGGAGCCGATTCTGGAATTGTTTCATATATTCCAGGACGCGGCTGCGAGCCCAGTAAATATCGGTCCCTTCGTCGAAAATAACATAGACAAACGACATCCCAAACATGGAGTATCCCCTGACATCGGTGACATGAGGGGCCGAGAGTAGGGATGTAACGATAGGATAGGTAACCTGGTCTTCGACCAAATCAGGACTTCGCCCCATCCATTCCGTGTAGATAATAACCTGCGTATCGGAAAGATCGGGAATGGCGTCGAGTTTGATATTATAGATGGAATAGGCGGCTCCCGCCAGTGCCAGGACGGTCCCGACAATCACCATTAATTTATTTCTGGCACAAAAATCTATGATTCCTTTGATCATGGCTGCAACCTTTCCGAGTGAATCAATTCGTGTGACCGCTATGGGTAGTCGCCTGGCCCGCGTTCATTCCCACAATGGCCGCCTTCAAGCGGCTTTCGGAATCGATCAGAAAATTGGCATTCGTGACCACTTCGTCACCGGCCGACAAGCCGGAGAGTATCTCAACCCAATTGTCATATTGATGTCCGACTTTGACCAGCCGCGGCTGAAAATGAATCTTATCATGCATTACAAAGGCATATTGCATATCTCCGGCGTCGATAATCGCATCCGCCGGAGCCGTCAGTATTTTCCCGCTTCCACCGGCCAGATCGATTTCCGCATACATGCCGGGGCGCAGGCGCAGATCGGGATTGGGGAATTCCAGGCGGATTTGAAGGGTCCGCGACGGATTCGAGATTGCCGGATAAATGAAGCCGACTTTACCCCTGAATATCTGCCCCGGGAAAGCGGTCAGGCGCATATCGGCCTCCTGCCCAATGTGAACCCCGGATATATCCTGCTCGTAAACCTCGGCGATCAGATAGACCTTACTCAGGTCGGCGATGGAAAAAAGGTTTTGATCGGCGGAGACATATTGGCCGGAATAAACATTCTTTTCCATCACGAATCCTGAGAACGGGCTGCGAAGCGCCAGATCGGGGGTCGGTGCCGAAGTCTTTTCCAATTGGGAGATTTCGTCATCGGGAAGACCGAGAAGGTGAAGTCTCTGGCGGGCGGCGGAAAGAAGCTGCTGACGGGTATCATTAAGGGCTTCATCGTTCGATTTCTGAGAGGCACCCTCGCGCGCCAGAAGATAATCTTGCTCCGCCTGGTAAAGGTCCTGGCTGTATAGAGAGAGCAGTAATTCCCCCTTTTTGACAAACTGCCCGGTTTGATCGACGAAAAGTTGAGAGACCCAGCCGCTGGTACGAATATGAATATTCGACAATTTGGTCTCATCAGGAGCGATAAATCCGACCAGATGCAAATTGCTCTCTGGCGCCCGCTCTTCCACTTTGCCGGTGGTAAGCCCGATTAATTGCAGCCGTTCCGGCTCGATTGTTACTTCTACCAAACCGGGAACGTTCGATTCTTCATCCATCACCGAAGGGGTCTCATTTTTGTCACTCATATCCATTCCCGGCATTGGGTCTCCCGATGACGCCGGGGGTGGGTCTTCGGTGGCCGTCGAATCGCCCTTTATCTGCACCAGTTTCATGTTGCAGATCGGGCAGCGTCCCGGCTTATCCGAGACCACTTCGGGATGCATCGGACAAGTGTACTGCCCGGGTTTGGCCTTAGTTATTTCGGCTGGTTGCTCCGCCGGCTGTTCTGTCGCATGAGATGAGGGCGCTGCGGCGGTATCTTTTATGGTTTTAGTATCGCCGGATTTGCTGTCAATTGGAACCAGAGTCATGCCGCAGATGGGGCATTCCCCGGGCTGATTGCTTATGTAGGTCGGGTGCATGGGGCAATGATATTGCACTGCGCCGGATCCGGCATTGGCCCACGGTGCGAAGCCAAAGGCCGTAAGAAACATTACAAGGGCAAAAATGGTCAATCCGCCCAGGATTGCCCAGCGAATGACCGCCATAGTATGGGCGTATGGCGGAGCCGCCTCCTCCCCTTCCGGGAGCGGTTCATTTTCGTATAGATCGTAAAGATGTTTGTCTGACATATTATTTAACCTCTGATGTATTATTGACGGTTATCGCACCGGTATCGGTCGTGTAGCGTTCTATTTCGGCCGTTATCCGGGCGTAATCAAGGGCCAATTGATTGGCCGTAATTTTGTCGCGATAAAGATCCACGGCATAATCCAGAAGGGTCGTGAATGGAGTGCGATTGTTGATAAATCCGGCGAAGGCGCTCTTGTAGGCCTGCTCCGACGCCGGAATAATTTTATCGTTGTATATTGATATTTTCTCCGAATAACTCCAGGCATTTTGATATAGAGTGGCCATCCCGCTTTCGATATCGCGCCGCAATTGGTTGATTTGGGCGTCGGCGCTTTGTCGCATTAAGTCCATGGAACGGGCCATTGCTCCTTGCTTGCTGTGGGAAAATACCGGGAGAGAAAGATTGGCGCCGAAACTGACCATATTATCACGCGGTCCCATCATACCGTATCCGGTGCGATAACCGTATTGTGCCGATAATGAAAGCATCGGCCAGCGCATCCGTCCCGCCGCCAGCGATGAAAAATGATAACTTTCCGACTGGGATTCCAGACGGCGCAATTCGGGATAGTTGGCATAGGCCGCATCAACCAGTTCGGCTACGTTATTTGTGAGAGGGGGGAAGGTCGGGGCCTTAACCGTCGGCTCCGATGAAATAATTTTCTGGCCGCGGAGATTATTCAGATTATATATGGCGTCGTCAATCATGTGCCGGGCGTCGAGTATTTCCGCGTCGAGCCGCCAGACATTAGATTGCGCCGCCAGAACATCTTCCTGGCCGACCTGGTTGGTCTCGAGACGAACCCTGGCCGCCTTGACCACTTCCAGCATCAATTCCCGCTGCGTCTCAAGATCTTGGAAATAGATCTGCTGGTAGTATAAATTGTAATAGGCCAATTTGGCGGCCGTAATCAAATCGCTGGCAGTCATATTGCGGGCCGCCGTAGAAGCCGTCGCTTCCGCTTGGGCGGCTTTAGATTCCAACCCTTTTTCTCCGGCATAAGGTATCGGCCAGCTCAAGCCGACCATTTGCATGGTCATGTCATCTTTATTAAGTTTCCAGGATGATGTCGGGATGTTTTGAACCCCCAGCATCAGCATCGGGTCATCCCATTTGCCGGCTCCTTTGGCTTTTTCCGTCGACGACTGCTCCATGAACCGAGCCGCCGCCAACCGATCATTATTTTTGAGGACGTCGGAAATGACCCGGTCTAAACTAAGCGTGTCTGCGGTCGTATTAGACGTCTGTTGGGCCGAAACAGGGAAAGTAAAAGCCGTGAGAATGGCAATCAGCAAAACCCCAAGTTGGCTTCCACCATATAGATAATTTTCAAAATTTAATCTCAAATCGGTCCTCAATCTATTTTCAATTACAATTTTTCAATATTATGTCAAATTCCGTGCCATCTTTTAAATATCGTGTATGTTGTTATTTTATAATAGGTTATCTGATAATTAGATCTGTGTCTCTGTGCGAGTCTGAACAATATTGTTTAGTGACGCTCTGTATCTCGATAATATTGATTAGTAAGTGTGATTGATTCCGGAGGACAAAGCGAGTCCCGCAGGAATGGTGAAATAAGGCATATTTTCACTAACTTTCAGATTGGATTTTGACTTAGGTGGATACACCTTTATATTTGTTTGGAAACAACTAGGAGGACATGTAATGGCAAATCTAAAAATGACTGTGTCTGTCTTATTTTCCCTTGTTTTCATAGTCGCCCTGGCGAATTTCGTAGCTGCTCAAACACCAAAAGGGACAATAATCACCACTGACGGCACCCGTTTTGAAAGTGTTAATTTCACCGTCAATTCCGTCTATAAAGTGATAACTATCAATCAGGACGGAAAGAAGACCAATGTCAGTTTTGACCGCATCAGTCAAATATTGGATGAAGAGGGACGCGACATAACGGCCTCGGTTCTGGAAGGATATTCCGATAAGCAGATGGAAACCTGGGAGACGGAGAATCAGGTCCGGCAGAAATATGCTACCCCGAAACCATGGAGCGTGGTGTTTCGGCTGGGTGGAAATTTTACCATCCCGATCGGCCGCTATTACGAGGGGATCAAATCCGGTCCGGGGTTCGAAGGAAATATCTTGATTCAGCTTACTGATAATGTCGCTCTGCGAGGGGCCGTGGCGATTTCTCCGCTGGATCTGGAAGAGGGTTATGGTTTTTATTCCCTTGATCCGGACGTTGTAATTATTGGTCAGGATAATAATTTTACCATAGGCAAGTATGCCATCGGGGTGCAATATAATTCACGGAATATCGCGCGGGTAGCCGGAAAGGGATTTTTTTTCGCCCATAGCGGTTTGGGTGTCATACAGCATAAATTTTCTACCGACATGACGTATATTTCCGGCGGAGAAACCTATACTGAAAAGAAATCGACTTCATCCTCGAAGTTTATGACTAATTTTGGTACCGGGGGAGCGGTCTTTTTGAGCCGATCACTGGCGCTTGATGCCGGTATCGATCTGGCCCTGACTTTTACTTCGTCCGATGAATATCGCGATGCTTATGTTTTTGATTTGAAAGTCGGCCTCATGATTTTGTTGTAGTTGAATAATTCCGGAGACTTGGTATGGAGAGCAATATGAAGATTTGGAGAATTATTTCAGTGCTGATCCTGCTTGTTGCAGCCGTCCTTTTCGCCGGATGCGGCAAACCGTATATAATTACCGACGAATTGAAACAGCCGCTACAGCCGGGGTCGGCGTGCAATATGGGAAGTATCACCGATGAGTTGCCGAGTGATTTCGACCCCGCAAAAAAGCCGTCCGCCGAGAATATCGACAAGTTGAAGAAATATTTATCGGATGCTTTAGTTAAAAAAAAGGTATTCTCGTCTTTCTGGACCAACAATGATGATTGCTTATATGAGATCAATGGCGGTATTCTTGATTATGAAAAGGGAAGTAGTTTCCTGCGGTTCATGTTCGGTTCATTAGCGGGCAGTGCCCGAATTACCGTGACGCTTCGTCTTGTAGATAAAAAAACAAATGTTATTATTTTTAGCGGCAATTTTAATGGTAAGGTTTCCAGTTGGCAAGAGGAAGGCGATCAGATGTTTCAGCGGGTGGCTTCCAATTTCGCCAAAGAACTGAAAAAGGAGATGAAAAAACTGAATAAAACCGGATAGGTACGGAAAATTGATTTATAACCCGGCCCGAAACGGCCGGGTTTTTTTATTCGTATCTCAGGGCCTCAATCGGGCTTAACCGCGACGCCTTATAGGCCGGATAGTAACCGAAAAACATCCCGACGGCCGCCGCAAATAAAAACGCCAGCGCCATCGATGCCGGCGAAACCAGAACCGGCCATCCGGCAAATCGCGAAATCAGATTGGAGGCCAGAAGTCCCAGACCTAATCCCACCGCGCCGCCCAGAATGCTCAGCATAATCGATTCCAGAAGAAATTGCTGGAGAATATCTTTGCGGCGGGCCCCGATTGACATCCTCATCCCGATTTCCTTGGTCCGCTCGGTCACCGAAACCAGCATGATATTCATAATGCCGACTCCGCCGACCAGAAGCGAAACCGAAGCAATACTTCCGAGCAGGATGGTCATGATGCTCGAGGTGGCGGTGGCGGCGGTCGCAATATCCGATTGCGTGCGAATGAAGAAATCATCGTCGTCGCGATCCTGCAATTTATGCCGGATACGAAGGACCGTGCGAATTTGGTCCTGGGCCTCCTGCATTTGCGATTTGGTTACGGCCGAGACGATGATCTGGCTGACCCAATCGGTCCCTATAATCCGGCGCTGAACAGTAGAAAAAGGAGCTATAATTAGGTCGTCCTGATCATTTCCCATACCGGTCTGTCCTTTTGACGCCAAGACGCCGAGGACTTTGAAAGGAATGTTGCCGATACGAATTATCTGCCCGACTGCATCCTGATTGGGAAATAAGTTATCTTTGACCGTTTCCCCGATGACGCAAACTTTGGTTGCGGCCCGCTCGTCCTGATCGGTGAAAAATTCGCCCGATTGCAAGGACCATTCGCGAATCTGAAAGAAATCGGGATAACCGCCCTGAATGGAAGTCATCCAGTTGAGATTACCGGCTACCACCTGACGGTTGGTGCGGATCGCGGGTGAAATTGCCCCTATCGCCGGACATTCTTCTTTCAGGGCCTGAACATCATCGAGCGTGAGTGATTGCATTCCGCCGGCGCCGCTGCTGATACCGCCCCGGGTGCTTGCCCCGGGGAAAATCATAATTACATTACTCCCCAGACTGGCGATTTGAGTCTCAACCGCATTCTGGGCGCCCTGGCCGATCGCCACCATGGCCACCACCGCGGCGACTCCGATAATAATACCGAGCATGGTCAAGATTGCCCGCGTCTTATGACGCATCAGGGAGTCAACCGCAATCCGAATTATTTCCATGAATCGCATCATATGATTTAATGTCTTCCTCCCGGACCGAAACGAGGCATGAACGGATTCACATTCCCCTGATTATTGTTGCTTTGCCCGCCGCTGGAACCGACTATCACTTCTTCGCCGGACTCCAAACGGGATCGCATGACTTCAACATAACGGGTATTCTGCAGTCCTTTTACGAACGACATCATTTTGGGTTTGCCGTCGACCAGCACCCAGACATGGGCGCGATTGCCGTTATGCATCATCCCCTGGGCATGAGCGGAATCATTTCTACTCCTGTGCCAATTTCCTCCGCCGCTATCGGGGCGGGGACCGCGCATGCCGCGGGCCAGGCTATCCCCGGCTGGCGGCGGTGCTCCGGTCGGGGGTTCTTTTGCCATCGCTTCGGAACCATCTCCCTGCTGTTCACCGGCCATAAGAGCCGCCGCATTAGGAGGCGTAAATTTTAGTGCCGTCAGGGGAATTCTCAGGACACCCTCTCTCTTGTCGACTTCCACTGTCACCGTCGCCGTCATCCCCGGCATCAATTTTAAATTCGGATTATCGACATCGATTATTACCGTATAGGTCACGACATTCTGCGAGATATTCGGAGCCAGTCGGATTTGGCTGACAACCCCATTGAACTCATCATCGGGATAAGCATCGACCCGGAAGGTCACCGGCTGCCCTATTTTCACACTCCCAATGTCGGCTTCATCGATGGCCGCCTCGACCTGCATTTTGCGCAGGTCATTCGCAATTGTGAATAGGGTCGGGGCCGAAAGGCTGGCGGCTACCGTCTGTCCCACATCGACATTTCTCGAAATTACCACGCCGCTGATCGGGGCCTTAATAGTGGCATACCTGAGGTTCACTTCCGCTCCCTGAAGGGCGGCTTCGGCCTGCTTCAAAGAGGCCTTCGATGATTCCAGATCGGTCAGCGCCGCATCCACATCGGCCTGGGACACCAGCGATTTTGTAAATAATTGCGTCGTCCTTTCGTAGTTGCGCTGAGATTCATTTACCTGGGCCCTGGCGCGGTCGAGATTGGCTTTCTGCTGGCTGACATTGGCCTCAAGAAAGGTCGGATCAAGTTGCGCCAGGAGTTGTCCTTCGGTGACTTTCGAATTGTAATCGGCGTATAGTTTGGAAATGGTTCCCGAAACTTGTGAGCCAACCTGAACGGTAGTAACCGCTTCCAGAGTGCCGGTAGCGCTGATAGTTACGGCAATATCACCGGTATCAATCTTCTCCGTGCGATAGGTGATTTTGGCTTCGGATTTATTCAGCCAGAAATATCCGGCCACTACCACAACAACAACTAGTATTAATGCAAACCATATTTTCTTTGTTCTTTTCATATTTATTAACCTTACACTTTCTTAAGGTTGTGTTAATCGTTCCCGCTTTGGATACCTGAAGCATCCTTTCGCAAATTATCTAATCAATATAATATATATCCTCTTAATCCATTTCCTTCATCTTAATAATCATTAGACAAATAAAAGCAAGAGTCAGTTTATTTTTAGATACATTTATTTACAATTCATCCCGATAATCCCCAAATTGTTTGCCTTTATCCGTCAATCCGTTTATTTTGAATCGGATTCTTGTCTGACAATAGAAAGGTGAAATCTTGATAAAATTGTCCTTTCATGGCGCCGCCCGGATGGTTCCCGGCTCCAAGTATTTGATAACTGTCAATGACCGGAAAATCCTGATAGACTGTGGCCTGTTTCAAGGGGCCCGTGAATTACGCCAGTTGAATTGGGAATCGCCGCCATTTGATCCCGCTGAACTTGACGCTATCGTATTGACACATGGGCACATAGACCATATCGGCTATCTCCCGAGACTGGTCAAGCAAGGGTATAAGGGGCCGATTTTTGCCACACCGCCGACGGTTGATATAAGCACCATTTCCTTACTGGATACGGCTCATCTGCAGATGGAAGATGCCGAATATCGCAATCGCAACAAATTGAGCCGGCATCCCAAAGCCCTGCCTCTTTTTGATACCGATGACGCTCAGGCCGCCATTAATTGCCTGAAGCCGATAGAATTTTCGCGATGGGTTGAAGTCGGTAAGGGTTTTCGATTCCGGTACCACCGGGCCGGACATATTCTGGGGGCCGCCGGGGTTGAAGTGGAACTGCTTGATGCCGGGCGGAAAGTCAATATCTTTTTCTCTGGCGATGTCGGCCGCTATGGCAATCCCCTGACCATTAATCCCTCCGCCCCTCCCGAAACCGATTATCTGGTCTGCGAATCGACCTATGGCGGACGAATTCATCCGCCCGAAGAACCGTCCTATGAACTGGCCAAAATTATAAATGATATCCACAGGACTAACACTGTTCTGCTTATTCCTGCGTTTGCCGTGGGACGAACCCAGCAGATTGTTTACATGATCAATCACCTGATTCGGCATAAAGTGATTCCGCCAATAGATATTCATATCGATTCTCCTATGGCGATTTCAGCCACCGATATCTATGTCAAATATCGATCCTATCACTCCCTGACTGAAGAGGAACTGAAAAGCGATCAATGCCTTCTGAACGGCAGAAATGTCTTTTTTCACCGCGAGCGCTCGGAATCGAAAGCGCTAAACCGTCTCAAGGGCCCGGCTGTCATAATCTCCGCCAGCGGCATGATGACCGGCGGGCGAATTCTTCACCATCTGCTCAATCGGCTCAATCATCCCGAGACAGTGCTCCTATTGGTCGGTTTCATGGCTGAGGGGACCATCGGGCGGAAAATCATGGATGGCGAAAAAGAAGTCTATATTCACAAAACCCTGGTGGCGGTGTTGGCCCAAGTCATTTCCATTCAAAGCCTTTCGGGACATGCCGACTTTTTCGAACTTCTGCATTGGCTGGAACCGATAAAAAAAGGGCCCAGGACGGTTTTTGTTACGCATGGCGAACTTTCCCAGTCGGAAGCAATGGCGGGCCATATCAAAGACGAACGGGGTTGGAACTGCATGATACCGACCCTCGGGCAGAGTGTCGAACTATAGAACTTATCTGAGAAATCGGCGGCTATTCTATTTCTTCTCGGGGAACCGATCGGGTCGTTCGACTGTTTAATCTTTCCGTCAATATTGGATAGCGAAGGAGGATAAGATGCGTCTGCCAATATTTCTCAATTTAATTTCGGTAATGGTAATTTTCGGACTGGCCCGCGCCCAAACCGGGGAAACTCTGAAAGTGGGGGATCGGATTCCGGACTTCAAGCTTGCCTATGCCACTCAGGATACGGTTGATTTCAAGGGAATAAGTGCAGACGATTTGAAAGGTAAACGCTATCTGGTGGCCACCTTTCCGGCGGCCTGGTCGCCCGGATGCACCAAAGAAATGTGCACCTTTCGCGATACTTTCGCCGATTTGGCCAAATTGAACATCGAAATTCTTGCGGTCTCCGGGGATTTTGTCTTCACCCAGCATGAATGGGCCAAAAATCAAAAATTCAATTTCAGATTGATGAGCGACCCGACTCGCGAATTCGGCCGCAAACTGGACGTTTATAACGATCAGACCGGCTATTTCAAACGGGCGGTCTTCGTGGTGGGGCCGGATGGAATAATCCAGTATATCAATTACAATTACTCCGTGGCCGACGAGAAAGACTATGATGCCTTGAAATCGTTCCTGGCTCAGAAATAGGGAAAGAGATGAAATCATGGAAAACAAGATTCTTCTTAAAATAAATGGAATGAGCTGCAACGGATGTGCAGCAAACGTTCAACGGGCTCTCAAGTCCGTGGCCGGAGTTAGTTCCGCCGAGGTTAATTTGCCATCAAAGTCCGCGGTCGTTTTCTACGAGGGAAACCCTCCGTCGATGCAGCAACTGACCGAAGCGGTCAAAAAGGCCGGGTATGAAGCCCTGCCTACGGCCTGAGCGCCCGCGCCGTTAATTTGGACGGGCGGCCGACAAATAACTCCGATAGGACCTAATTTGAGACCAAACGGGCCCCTTCACCAGGGGGCTCGTTTTTTTTAGGGTTGAGAATCGCTCCTGAAGATAAAGTCTTCCGATTTATGCCCGATTAATTCCGTTAAATGGGCGAAGATTTAATTTCGCCGTGCCATAAAAAAACATATATTAAATAATAACAATGGGTTTCCAGGTGGAAGCGACTATCAACAGAAATTATATCATCCTGATTGCTGCTTTGCTGTTGCTGGCATATCTGCCGGCCCTTTATGATCTGGTCATAGACTGGTCGACCGACGGCAATTACTCCCACGGTTTTCTTGTCCCGCTTATATCCGCCTACCTTATTTGGCGGAAACGTCGCGAGCTCTCCCAACTTGATTTTTCAAGCAGTATCTCCGGGCTTTATATTACCATTGTGGGCGTCGTTCTCTTTATTCTCGGCAATGCCGCCTCGGAATATTTCACGATTCGCCTCTCCTTGGTCGTAACCCTCTTTGGCCTCGTTCTTTATCTGTTCGGTCATTCTGTCATCAAACGGACTTGGTTTGAAATACTCTTCTTGATATTCATGATACCGATTCCATACGTAATCTATTTTTCGGCCACCTTCCCGATGCAGTTATTTGCCAGCAAAGTTACCGGCGCATTGCTGAATTTCCTGGGGATGACGGTGGTCCGGCAGGGTAATATCATTCATCTGCCGACGCAATCGCTTGAGGTCGCCGAAGCCTGTTCCGGAATGCGGTCATTGGTTTCGCTTTTGGCGCTCGGCGCTATTTATGCCTATCTGACACAGAAAAGATTTTCGGCCAAAATGATTTTGTTTCTGGCCACCATCCCTATCGCCGTAATTGGCAATGTTTTTCGGGTTTTTATTACCGCCCTGATAGTTTACACTTCAAATGTCAATGTTACCGCCGAGCCGGTTCATTCTATTATGGGGGCCTCGGTTTTTGTCATCGCTTTCATCCTGCTCCTTATCCTGGGCGCAATCCTGAAAAGGGCGTTTAAATGAAAAAACGGTATCTTTTCAGCATTGTTCTGATCCTGGTTGGCGGCATTGTCGGAAATGTCCTTCGTTTTTCGGGTCGTCTGCCCGACAAAGGACCAAACTATTCCGTCATTCCGGCTAATCTTGACGAGTACTCTGGGACCGAACTGCGGCTTACTGACGCCACCTATGAAGTTCTTAAAGCCGACACCGTCACGTATCGCGATTATGTCTCTCCGGATCATTCCCGGGAGAATCTGTTCCTCGCGTATTTCAGATCACAGAAATACGGCAGTCAGATTCATTCTCCCAAACATTGCCTTCCGGGGGGAGGATGGCGCATCGAATCGATCCGGCCATATCGCCTGCATCTGGCCGACAGTTCCATCCGCGTAATAAACCTTCTTGTAATTGCCGAGGAGGAGTACCGTTCCGTGATGTTTTACTGGTATCAGACCCGTTCCGGTATGATTCGGAGCGAATACGGTCTCAAGTTGGATTTAATCAAGAATGCTCTTTTGTTCCGGCCGACTGACGCCGCCATCGTTCGTCTGACGGTGGATGTTCCCGATGGTGATATAAAGAAAGCGATTGCCAAAGGGGTCCATTTTCTCCAAATATTTTATCCGTCTATCGAGCGTTCCCTCCCTTTTTAAGGCATATTTCTCTTGAAAAGCCGCCCTCAACCAGCTAATCTATACCGTGATGCTTAAAGAAATCGTCAAACTTCTTCGCCCCTCGCAATGGATCAAAAACGGAGTGGTCCTGGCCGGCTTAATCTTCGCCGAAAAAGCGGATCAACTGGTTCTGGTGGAAAAATCGCTTCTGGTTTTGGTTGCCTTCTGTTTTCTGTCGTCATCGGTCTATGTCTTGAATGATATCGTAGACCGCGATCGGGATCGCCTGCATCCTCTTAAGAAAAACCGGCCGCTGGCGTCGGGTCGGATTTCACCCATGACGGCCGGTGTTACCGGCGTTATTCTGTTGATAGCGGGTTTGGGGCTGTCATATATTGTCGGCGCCAGTCTACTCATCGTCTCCGTGGCCTATGTCACCTTGAATATCCTTTATACATTTTTGCTGAAAAACGTCGTGATAATCGATGTCATGACTATTGCCGCCGGATTCGTCTTGAGGGCCCTGGCGGGAGCCGTGGCAATCCGGGTTGAATTCTCCGGGTGGCTCCTGGTGGCCACTTTTGTTCTGGCCCTTTTTCTCGCCTTGGGCAAGAGGCGGCACGAGATTACTTTTCTGCAGGGCGAGGCAACGGCGCATCGCAAGATTCTCGAGAAATACTCCACACAGCTCTTGGATCAGCTGATCGGGGTGGTCACCGCCTCTACGGTGATTACCTATTTGTTTTACACCCTATCCCGGGATATACAGGTCAAACTGCATACCCAATATCTTTATGTCACAATTCCCTTTGTAATTTACGGAATATTCCGTTACCTCTATCTGGTACACAAAGAAGAACAAGGGGGGTCACCGACCACCCTTCTTTTGAACGATCGGCCGCTACTCCTTGATGTCCTTCTTTGGCTTGCCTCGGTTTTGCTCATTCTGTATATTCTCTAAATAAACGATTTTAAAAACCGGACTGGCTAATATTGGAACGGCGCGATTTCATAAAAAAGACGGGTCAGGCCCTCGCTCTGGCCGCCATCACCGGTGGAACCGGATTTCTATTTCACAATCGAGAGAAAAGCAGTTACACACCCCTGCTTTCAAAGAAAACAGATTATGTTGTTCCCGCCGACAGCGCTCTACCGGCGCTCACTTCGGCGCATGATTCGCAATCATCGAAGGCCTTAAACAAGGCTCTCGACGGTATCGGTGGAATAAAGAGATTCGTAAAGCCGGGCGAGAGAGTGACCATCAAGCCGAATATCGGGTGGGATCGCACCCCGGCGCAAGCCGCTAATACCAATCCGGAACTGGTGGCCGAGATGGTTCGTCTCTGTCTTGCGGCCGGGGCCGCCTCCGTTATCGTCTCCGATATATCATGCAATGATCCGCGGCGCTGCTTTCTCCGGTCGGGTATTCGCGAAGCAGCCGAAAAAGCCGGGGCCAAAGTTATCCTGCCGTCCGACGAAAATATGGTCAAAATCGATTTGAATGGGAAGGTCCTCAATGTCTGGCCGGTTCTTCGGCCATTTCTGGAAACCGATCGATTGATTAACATGCCGATCGTCAAACAACATTCTCTCACCTCCTGCACCATCGGGCTCAAAAATCTTTATGGCGTGCTGGGAGGACGCCGCAATCAGTTGCATCAGGATATCGACCAATCACTGGTTGATTTGATGTCGTTTTTCAGGCCGACCCTGACCGTGGTCGATGCCACTCATGTCCTGATGCGCGGCGGGCCGCAGGGGGGATCATTCGACGATGTCAAGATCGAGAATACGGTAATGTGCGCCAGCGATCCGGTGGCGGCCGATGCCCGGGCCTGCGAATTTCTGGGGTTGACGGCCGATCGCATCAGCCATATTGTTCTGGCCGCACAGAACGGCCTGGGCAATATCGATTTCAGATCGGCCGGTTATAAGGAAATCATCTGATGACCATAAAGAGCGTCCGTAATCTGCGCCGAATTTCGCAAGTCCTATTCTTTCTGATCTTCTTTTTTCTTATTCTCAAAACCAATTTCAACGTAAATTTCTCCTCATCCGATCCCAACTCTATTCGCCTGCCGTATCCGGTTTCGATCGCCCTCCAATTCGACCCGCTGACTGCCTTAGGAACCCTTCTCTCAAGCTGGTCCCTTTATAAGGGTCTCATCTGGTCTTTGGTCGTACTTGTGCCGACCATTTTCATCGGGCGATTCTTTTGCGGATGGGTTTGTCCTCTGGGTTCGCTTAATCACTGGATATCGGAAATTCGCTCCGAGCGGGCGGTCAGAAAAGGGGGAAGGCGAATCGAGTCCAATCGGTACAAAAAATATCAGCGAATCAAATATTATATTTTTCTCTTTTTTATCGCGTCGGCACTATTGGGATCATTGCAGATCGGATTGCTTGATCCCCTGCCGTTATTGGCCCGTTCCATCGGAACAGTGATTCTTCCGACTGCTCAGGCGGCCGCATCGGGTACTATTCAATGGGTCAAATCGCTTGGCGTCCCGACCATCGGTTCCGCGGC
This sequence comes from Candidatus Zixiibacteriota bacterium, assembly GCA_900498245.1. NCBI lineage: Bacteria > Pseudomonadati > Candidatus Zixiibacteriota > Candidatus Zixiibacteriota bacterium. The sequence goes on along the minus strand of LS998015.1, from coordinate 3,438,706 downwards.
GCAGGCTATCTATGACTTTCTGGCGCCGTTCCTGCTTAATTTCCGGATGGTCCATTTCCATACCATTTTTTCCATTGCACTTATTTTCGCGGCCGTACTTATGCTTAATTTAATATTCACCCGTTTCTGGTGCCGCGGCATCTGTCCCTTAGGAGCGATGCTGGGTCTTTTTTCCCGCTTTGCCATATTCGGACTCCAAAAAAGCGAGTCGGCCTGCAATCACTGCAACGAGTGTCTCCTGCACTGCCAGGGAGCGGATAATCCCGATATCGGCCATCCCTGGCGCCAGAGTGAATGTCACCTTTGCCTGAACTGCCAGGCGGNCTGTCCTCGATCGGCACTTANATTTAAATTCTTCCCCGATCAGGAAAATACAAAGGCGAATCCCGCCGGGGAACAGACAGTCGATATCTCCCGGCGCACGGTGATGGCCTCGGTCATCGGGGGAGCGCTGACCGTTCCCCTGTTGCGCTCCGGCGATGATTTCAAGGTTAATTCATCGTCGCAATTGATCCGCCCCCCCGGTTCCACCGCGGAAGACCTGTTTCTGGAGAAGTGCATCAGGTGCGGACAGTGCATGCGGGTTTGTCCCAATAACGCCCTGCATCCGACTCTGTTGGAGTCGGGGGTTGAAGGAATCTGGAGTCCGATTCTGATTCCTCGAATCGGTTATTGCGAGCCGACCTGTACTTTATGCGGGGAGGTTTGTCCCACCGGTGCTATCAAGGAGTTGACCCTCAAGCAGAAAGTCGGCGATGAATCGACTCCCCCCGATAGAATCGGTACGGCCTTTATCGACAAGGGGCGATGCCTTCCCTGGGCGATGGCGAAACCCTGCATTGTTTGCGAAGAATGGTGCCCTACCTCGCCCAAAACCGTATATCTTGTGGAAGAGACAGTATTGGATCGCACAGGAAATAAAGTGACCGTAAAACAGCCCCATATCGATCCGAACTTATGCACTGGTTGCGGGGCCTGCGAATATGCCTGTCCCGTGGCCGGGAGAGCGGCCATATATGTTATGGCGGTGGGGGAATCCCGTAATCCTGATAATCAATTACTCCTTCAGCGCAAGAAACAAAGAGCCATTTAGAATAAGGTGCCGTAATGAAAAGAAGATTGATTCTTGTTACTGTCGTGGCAGTCGTCCTCCTGGCCGTGCTGGCCTGCTCAAAAAAGAAGACCGAAGATGTCATCAGCGCCAGGCAACTACTCCCGGAAAAAAATGCTCCGGAAAACATAGTCCGTTCTTCTGAAATTAAAACTTATGTCGGCAATGATTTGTGGCAGTATATCGACGGCGGCGCAGAATTGTACCATCTGTATAATTTTCAGGAAGTCGCGACGGCCGACTATAAATCCGACAGTATCGAACTGGTAACCGATATCTATCGCTTCGATAATGCCACCGACGCCTTTGGCCTTTATTCCATGCTTCGGCCCCCCACGGCCACTATCGTTCTTCTGGGAACGGAGGGCTTTACCTCGCCGGGGGAATTGATTTTCGTCAAGGGAGTCTTTGTGGTTCGAATCATGGGATATGAAAAAAATGAAGCCGCCGACAAGATTCTGACGTCTCTGGGGCAAGAAATAGATCGGTTGATCACGGCCCCCGGCAAACGCCCCAATGCCTTTCTTCTATTCCCGGTGAAGAATTCCCTCGGCGCTTCGGACAAATATTATTCGCAGTCTTTTCTGGGGCAAAGAACTTTGTCGCGGTTTTACTGTCAGGATTATCTTCTTGACGGCGATACGGTTACATTATTTTTGTCGTCCGACGAAACGGGAGAAAAATTCCTTAACTGGCAGGAATATGCCACTTCTCTGAATAAAATTCAAAATCCACCCGATTCGCTATCATACGATTCGGCCAAAGCGTTTCTGATCGATGATAGTTTCAACGGCCCGACCGTGGTCGGATTGAAGAGAGGGAAAATATTGGGAATGATGCGATATCGCGAGACCTATCGTCCTTTTCTCTCGGACTGGCTCAAATCTTTTCAATAATTCGCTTGAATACGGGGTATAATTTAGATATATAGACCGTTTGTAACCCTTTATTTGGAGGACACATGCTTGTTCGACTGCTATGCCTGCTCCTGATCGCGACCTCGGCCGTGGCCGGGGACTTTGCCGCCGACTGGTCCGCCGGAACAACTCAAAAATTGACCTATCAAATGAATTTTCTTGCGCCGGTTGAACAGAAAAATGATTTAACCCAGGAAATCACCAAAATAGGGGGAGAGGTCCCGACTTTTGTCATAAAGCAGGTCCTCACTATTCCATCACAGAATATCACTATATCATCGAATGAGAAATATCTGGCTTCCGGTCTGAGAGTGCTATCTTCAGAAAATCTGTTTAAACTACCGGAAGCGGCCAAAGCGCAACTGGGGACCGACACTATATTCATCTCCGCCCAGGCCGCAAACGACAGCCTTGAAATTTCCTCCAGCACACCTCAGATTAGGGGCGGCAAAATTCCCCTGACCAAAAACTTGACAACCGCCACCGGGGTGCTTTTCACATCACGCGCCATCGATCCCAAACTGGGAGCTGTCCACAAATTCGATATTGTCAGTTTTATGAGTCTCNGNGGNCAGCCNTATTCCGCCTACGAGCAGACCGACAGTGTTNTTGCCGATACAACCGTAACCGTCCCCGCTGGAACCTTTAAATGCCTTAAAATTATGAGTTCAGTGCAGGGCCGCACCGGTTACACATATATTGCCAAGACGAACCACCGGGTTCCTGTACTCCTGGAAGTAATCGATCCGACTTCGGGTCAAATTTCTGCCCGAGTCGAATTGATTAAAGCGGAATGAGACAATACCGGCGAAAAGAACATCGGGGACGCGTGCCCACGCGCCCCGTATATAATTTGGTGGTCAATCCGGCGGCTTCCGGTTATTCCCCCAGAAAAATCGAAAATCTCACGGCGGCTCTGGCCAAAGCCAACGCCGAGATTCATGTTTTGAACCCAACCTCACCCCGCGACACTGTCGTGCAGATTCGAAAGATAATTCACCATCGGCCGACGGCTCTCATTGCGTGCGGCGGCGATTCGACCGTCAATCTGGCGGCTCAGACTCTGGTTCGGCATTTCACCGGTCTGGCNATCTATCCCTTGGGCAAAAATAATAATATTTATCGTTCCCTTTACGGCGAGCCGGACNTCCAGGATTCTATATCGCATATCCTTTCGCCTAAGTACAAAATAATTGACCACGGCCTGGTTTCGGGAAAATTCTTCCTGGGTTCGCTGGGGATCGGATTGGTGCCGGAACTGGCTGAAAGTATGGCCGATAAAGGGGCCCCCCGATTCGCCATCGGTTGGTCGAGACTGACTTCACAGGCCGCGGCGCGGGTCAAGCCGGTGGCGACCGCTCTTAAATTGGATTCTTTTCGCTTTGAAGTCGCCCCTCTTTTATTAAATATCAATTTGTTGCCGTACTCCGCCGCTTTGCCGCTCACTCCGGCTTCCCTTCCTGACGACGGTAAAGCGGAGATTGTCTTCGATATTGGCAACGGCTCGGCGATTTTCTCCAATTTTGTCCGTGCCATTTTAAGAAGAAAATATATCTATTCCGATGAAATCCGCATGTTTCGCGGGCGCAAAATATCGATCGAGCCGATGGCCGGACGAAAGGTTTATATCGACGGTGAGATCATTGAACACGGCGCCAGCGAAATGAAGATTGAAATCTTTGAGAAGAAAATTAAGGTTTTTCATAAAGCCGAGGCCTAGTCCGGTGCGCCGCCCGTTTCCATTTTGTGCCTTCCTCTTTTTACTTTTATCGGGGGTCGTTTATGGCCAATCCGCCGATAGTTCCCGAAGCCCGGCGGGAAGCGGTAATGATACCACGCAAGGACGCATAAGCGGAAGAGATTATTACGCCATTCGGCCTCTCGACACTTCCCGCAGTCAAAATCCGACCGCGGCTCTGTTCAAATCGATGCTCGTGCCGGGATGGGGGCAAATCGGTAATGGGAAATATGTCAAGGCCGCCATGGTCATCGGCGGCGAGGCCTATTTTTTATCGAGGATCCTGCATTTCGGAAAAATAACCAGGGACAAGAAAAAGGCCTTTCAGGCCGCGGACGCCGGTTCGACAGATCGGTATGATCTGTTTCAGGAGTATCAATCGGCCAAAGACGACCGCAATCTTAATTCCTGGTTTCTGGGCACCTGCATCTTCATTTCCATGTTCGATGCCTACGTCGATGCTCATCTCGCTCATTTCCCCGAATACGATCGCACCTTCGCGATTTCTCTTGAACCGCTGGAAAACGCGCCGATAGGAGCCAGGCTCAGTTTCCGCTTTTAAAATTACTATTTGTCGCTCAGAATAATACTCTTGATATCGATATTGTATTTTTTGGGATCGATGATCCGGACCACGCGGCGATTGGCGTTTTCGGGAGCGGCCAGATCAATTTCGGGATAAGTGGGGAAGATGCCGTCGCGATTTCCCACCAGCCGGACAATGGGATGGGACAAATCGGCCGGATTATTTATCGCCACAACCGCCAGTTCTTCCGAGGAGAGAAGGACCATTGTCCCGGCGGGAAAAATCCCGACAATTCCGACGAAGAGTTTCAGCAAAAAAGCGTCGAACTTGACCGTCATCTGGTACATCATTTTCCTCAGCACTTCATCGGGGGGAATCGATTTTTTAATATAGACACGTCCCGACGTAAGGGCATCGAACGTGTCAGCGATGGAAATAATCTTCGAGAAGAGATTGGTTGGTTTGCGGTATTTCAGGGCCGGGTATCCCGTAAAATCCTCATTAATATGGTGCTCGAAAGCGCCTATGGCCGCCCTCGCCACATGCGGCTCGAAGCGAAGATTGCGCAGGATGGTTTTTGCTCCCAATTGCGGATGTTTCTGCATCTGAAGCCAATCGTTTTCGTCGAAGGTATCCGGCTTCCGAATCAAGTCGCCCGGCAATTTAACTTTTCCGATATCATGAAATAGTGCGGCGAACCCCAGTTGGGATAATCGCTGTCTGTCCATACCGAGACGGGAGCCGATGGTCAGGGAGTATACGCAGACATTAGTGCAATGAGCGAAAGTGTACTCATCGAAATCACGAATTGACGTCAATTCGATAAGCGAGGATTCATCCTCCGAAATTTGATCGATCAGGGAATGCACCACGCGCTTGGCTCGTCCCAGATCGACCTCGCGGTCGGCGGCGGCTTTAACCATTACGTCTTCGACTACGGAAATGGCCCTGAAAAAATTGGCGCGCGCCGTTCGGCGCATGACGGTCCTCTTCTCTTCACTGAGCAATTTGAGGGGAGCCCTTTCCTCGATGGCGAGAAGAGTAATACCCTCAATGCCCAGTTCGGTCAAGCGCTGGGCTATCGCCTGAGCGTCACGCGTCTGTAATTTGAGCGTAGCCAAAAGATGCATGAACTTATCGAGCTGGCGGTTATCGAGGGAATCATCAAGAATCACTCCGCCCACTCCCAGTTCGTGCCATTGATCCATGACAGATCTGGCCCGCACCAGACCGTCGCTGTCGAATTTTACCAGTTTATCACCGACAAATATTCGTCCCTCGATGGATTTAATGGAAATTTTTCCGTTTAGATCCGCCAGCCTCCGGAAACTGACATAAAATTTCGAAGACTGAGTCAAAAAAGAGGTATTATTCGGTTCGACATATTGAGCCGTTTTGAACAGCACGAACATGGAATTAATAAACTGCTGTTCATCCGGACCGGCTAATTCCAGTTGTTCTTTTTCAAGTTTGGCGGTCTGCATCAATCGCCTCCATAGATGTGTCGCCGCCGGGCCGCAATGGCCTCGGTCGCCAGCCGACGGACTTCCTTGTTCCAAGCGCGATTAAATTTGAGAAGGGCCTTTTCCGCTTTTTCCGATTTATTATTTCCGAGGGCGTGGAAGGCCATCATTCGATAGATATCCCGGTCGCCGCTTCGCACCATTTTCCATCCGTCAACAAGTTGAATCAGGAAACTAACCGCCTGCTCGCCTCCCAATCTTGAGTACTGTATCAGCATTTGCTCCTGCAAATTTTTCGGCAACTGCGGGAACCGCTCGTCATTGATTATATTGACGGCCGCTTCCAGTCGGTAGTCGTCATCAAGTGTTGATATCGCTTCAATAGCGGCCTGACTGACAACCGCATCTCCATCCCAGATCAGCCGGCACAATAAAGATGCCTTGCTTCCCGATTTATTCTGCTGCAGACCCTTAACCACCTGTAGCCGTACACGGGAGTCTTCGTGACTTATCGCTTTTTCCAGAAAGCCGAGACTTCTTTCCCCCCCGATCCCGGCCAATATGGCAATCGTATTACGAACTACGAACCATCTGCGGTCGTAAATACCCCGCGCAATTATATCAATATGTTTTTCCCCGGTTTTTTCCAAATATTCACAGAGGGCTTCGCGGTGGTGCTGGTGCTCCAATTCGCCCAACAGTCCGGTGACGGCCATCAATGCTTCCCAGCCGAAGTGATTGAGGTATTTGTTCAACTCCGGTCCGGTAATTTGAGGATTGCGATTCAGAGCCCCTCCCAGAATATCAAGTTTCTCCTTGCTCCCGGCCATGATCAGGGCACTTTTAATATGATCTTTCCACTCGATCCGGACTTCCGGGGACCCCTGAACCCCCTTCATGATATTCAGGATTTCGCCGGCCGCCTCCAAATACCCCAACCGTACAAATTCGGACTGCGTCTTTTCGACTGCTGTCAGGGTTTCAATAAATTCCGACATTTCGTTTTCCTGACAGAGCATTTCCCGGAGAAGTGCCACGGTTTCCCGGATCATGTCAAATTCGGCATCCTGGCGAAGGATCATCTCCACTTTTTCCAGATCGATCTGATCCATCGCGAAGGCCTCATTTAAAATGAAAGCGGTATCGGGGAGAGGTGCGCTTGAACGCTGCGGCATCGGCTTCAACCCCATAATGCTTTCTGAAATCTGGTCAAAGAAGACCGGCTTTTCATCGCGAACCAAGACCGCCCCCGGCACTTCTATCCCCGATGCCAGCCCCATATTTATGGCGTTTTCCGGTGCCACCTCGGATGCCGCCGGGGCATCGTCAAGAAATATATTGGAGAAGACTATCTTGTCCGAATCGTTAAGCCCCGAGGTACGGCGGATAAAAGAATCCCCGCTTTCCATTTCCTCCTGCACCATGATGCCGCCGTCGTACTCGCGAAGGATTAAGTCTTCGACCGTGCTGTATTCAAATCCGGGAATATTCGCCTGCCAGAAGAGATTGATCAAATCACCCGCCCCCGGTTCTTTGTTAACGAATGATTTCATGGTCTTGAAAAAGTGATGGGATGATTCGAGGTTGAAATCGGAACCGAAAGAAATTTCCGTAACCCCGGAATTATGGAGCATCAGCGCCAGTGATTCCTCTGCCGAGTCTTCCTTATATACCAGGTTATCCCGGTACCTGATTTCCCCCTGGTTGATAGAAAACTGTATCTGTCCCTGCTCCCGGATCAACTCAAGGAACCGCTCCGCGAATGTCTCTTTCAATTTCGCCGGAAGCGGGTTTCCATCGGGATACATCGAAACCACCTTGACAATTTTCATCAGGTCAATCAGAAGCTTCGAGACTTCCCTGAGGACCGGATCGGAATTGGCCGGGGTATATTCTTTTTCTTGCATATAATCTCTTATCTGATATTAGATTATCGGCAGAATAAGGTCCGAAAATTAATGGAATAATCCGGGTAATTTGGAACCGGCAGATCCGGCGAACCGGCAAGAAAAGAGGGGAATCGGGCAGGGCTCTGACTCCCCTCGTTATTTCTAGAGAACGGTAATTTTTTTGCGTCCCCTCTGAACCTTCTTGGCGGCGTTGCGTGTGTCGAAAATCAGTCTGGTATTGTCGACAATCCACTGGTAATCATAGGCCTTATGATCCGTTACGATGACCGCCAGGTCAATTTTCTTCAGAAGGTCGGCAGTCAATTTGGTCGATTTCAGGATACCATCTTTCCAAATGATCTGCGGAACATGGGGGTCGTTATAAATAACTTTGGCCCCTTCCATTTCCAGCAGATGGATAACATCGAGGGACGGCGACTCCCTGACATCTTTAATATCTTTTTTGTAGGCTATCCCGAGCACGAGGACCTTTTGCCCTTTGATTGACCGGCCCTGGTCGTTCAGGACCCGACGAATGCGGTCGATAACATATTCCGGCATATGGGAATTGATATCGCCGGCCAGCTCGATAAAGCGGGCATAATAATTCAAGCTCTTCAGTTTCCAGGAAAGATAGTGCGGATCGATCGGAATGCAGTGTCCCCCCAGTCCCGGGCCGGGGTAAAACGGCATGAAGCCGAACGGCTTGGTCGAGGCGGCATCGATAATCTCCCAGACATTCAATTTCAGCCGATCGCACATCAGGGCGACCTCATTGACCAGCCCGATATTCACCAGGCGGAAGGTATTTTCCAGCAATTTGACCATTTCCGCCGCCTTGGTCGATGACAAAGGATAAACATCATCCAGAATCTGCTGATAATATTTCTGGGCCGCTTTGGTGCAATGGGGAGTTATTCCGCCGACCACGCGCGGTGTATTCTTGGTGTTGAATCGGGCATTGCCGGGGTCAACCCGCTCCGGAGAGAACGCCAGAAAAATTTCCTGTCCGATTTTTAGGCCGGATTGCTGCAATATAGGAAGAATCAAGTCGTCGGTTGTCCCGGGATAGGTGGTCGATTCCAGAACCACCAAAAGTCCTTTGTGGAGATTCGGCTTAATCCATTCCATAGCCGACAAAATGAAACTGACATCGGGATCCTTGGTCTTGGATAGAGGTGTGGGGACGCAGATCGAAACGGCATCCATCTGCTTTATCAGTTTAGGATTGCCGGTTGCAGTTAAAAGACCCGCTTTAACCAGCGGCGCCACCCGGTCATTGGGAATATCATCGATATCCGACTTTCCGGCATTTATCAGTTTAATCTTCTTTTCCGAAATTTCGAATCCGGTAACATTAAATCCGGCTTCGGCAAATTCGACCGCCAGGGGCAGACCGACATACCCCAGCCCCATAATGCCAATCTTCGCGGTTTTCTTATCAAATTTTTTCAATAAGTCATTTACCATATCTTTACCTTTTATAAAGTTTCCTTACTGACCTTCTCTCGCCAGTAATTTAAAGTATCTTTCAACGTTCTTTCGAGGGGGAATTTACGGCGCCAGCCCAGTTGCCGGGTCGCCTTATGACAATCCCCCCTTAATATAGGAATATCGGATTTTCGGAACCGCTTTTTATCGGCGGCAACCATGATTTTGGTGGTCGATAATTTCAGAAGTGTCTCCAGGACGGCTCGTATCGATATCGCGCGCCCGGATGAAAAATGATACACCTCGCCCGGTTTGCCCTTTATCGCCAGGCGGTAATATCCTTCGGCAATATCCCTGACATCGGAGAGATCCCTTTTCACACTCAGATTTCCGACTTTAATGGTCGGTTTATCGAACCCCAGTTCAATACGGGCAATTTGTCGGCAGAAAGAGGGAACAGCGAAATTGACACTCTGGCGCGGTCCGGTGTGGTTGAAACTTCGGGCGATCACGACCGGCAGACGGTGCTGTTTGAAATAGTATTGTCCCAGATATTCCGCCGCCGCTTTGGATATGCCATAGGGGGAAACCGGATTAAACGGCTGATTTTCCTTCAAATTTTTGCCCGCCGGTTGGAATTTTCCATAACTGTCGGCGGAACCGATTAAGATTACTTTTTTCACGTTCTTTTTTACCGCCAGCGTTCCCTCCAGGATATTGAGGCTGCCGAAGAAGTTTATATTATACGTCATTCTTTCTTTTTGGATTGACTGCCCTACCGACGCCATTGCCGCCAGATGGAAAATATAATTGGGCTTAATTTCGGCGATATACCGATGAATTAAATTCTGGTGGGTGATATCGATTCGATCGATATGAATCGACCGCAAAATGGCCTCGATATTTTCCGTCCCTTCACCGGGACCGAGAAGTCCATAGACTTCAAAACCGGCCGCGATTAATCGCTCGCACAAAAATGACCCGGCGAAGCCGGCCGCGCCGGTTACCAGTGCCTTATTCTTTCTTTTCACGGAGTCTTTCCAAGTCGGCATCGACCATCATCCGCACCAGTCCCTTGAAATCGACTTCGGGCTCCCAGCCCAGTTCCCGTTTGGCCCTGGCGGCATTTCCCAAAAGATGATCTACCTCGGCGGGCCGCATAAATCTTGGATCGGTGACGACATGGTCGCGATAATCGAGATTGAGATGCCCGAAGGCCTCTTCCACGAAATTCCGTACCGAGTGGGCCTGCCCGCTGGCGATAACGTATGTATCCGATTTTTCCTTCTGCACCATGAGCCACATCGCCCGCACATAGTCGCCGGCGTATCCCCAATCGCGCTCCGCTTCCAGATTGCCCAGGGGCAACTTATCGGTCAGACCCAGTTTGATGCGGGCGGCCCCGTCGGTGATTTTGCGCGTCACGAATTCCAGACCGCGGCGCGGCGATTCGTGATTAAACAGAATTCCCGAACTGGCATGAATGGAATAACTCTCCCGATAATTGATCGTGATGAAATGACCGTAAACTTTGGCCACCCCATACGGCGAGCGGGGATAAAACGGGGTTTCTTCGGTCTGCGGTATTTGGCGGACCTTGCCGAACATTTCCGAAGACGACGCCTGATAGAATTTGATTTTTTTATTCAAGAAGCGGATCGCCTCCAGAATCTTAGTGACACCGAGCGCGTCGAACTCGCCGGTCAGGACCGGCTGGTTCCATGAAGTCGGCACAAACGACTGTGCCGCCAGATTATAAATCTCATCCGGTTTTACTTCTTCGATCAAATTGATGATTGAAAGTTGATCCAGAAGGTCGGCCTGAACCAGCTTGATCCGCGAGCGGATATGTTCGATCCGCCCGAATGTCTCGGTTGAAGCCCTTCGGACCATCCCGTAAATTTCGTATCCTTTATCGAGCAGAAAATCGGCGAGATAGGAGCCGTCCTGTCCCGTAATCCCCGTAATTAGCGCGCGCATATAAAGTCTCCTGACGGTTTAAGCCCGGTGTCAGCAATGTTTTTTCTTTACGCCTGATGCCGCTCAAAACCTTTGGGCGGCTTGGACCTTTCCTTCTTTATACAATCTCCTATCGGCAAATATATATTTTTACTAATTGCGCCGCAAATGCTTTCGCGGGTTGGCATTATTGTGCGGCAAGCAGCCGGTTGATATCGGGCGAGATTGATGTTTCAACTTCCGGGCCTTTCATTGCATAGTCGTACCCGCGCCGGCGGGATGGTGGTTTTTCATCGCAATTCGTTGCCGCACAATACATGAAATAAAAACAAAGCCGGTTGATTTTTACCGTAAGCGTATGACCGGTATGGCGCTATGGGGGTTTTGGGTTCGCTTTCTGATACAAATGGGGGCCCCATTTTTTGCCTCTTTTCTCTTATCCGATTGAAGGAGAGTATATTGCAGCAATGTTTCGGTGTACAATTGCGTGAAAAATAATGAGAACCGGGAGCGATTGAGTTTTGGTACATATTTATAAACCTCTCTGTACCTATCCGCCCCGGTGACCGATTCACATCGAATTGATATCAAAATCGCACGGTACGAAAGAATCATAATTGCCCGCCCCAAGAGGTGAGTTGCCCGGAACCGCGAAAGTGCGTGTGGTCTTATCGAGAGTTATCCGGATGACCCACGACGAACCGGCGCGCTTGGAGAGGTTGAAAGGGTTGGGCCGGGTGAAATAAGGCCAGTAAAGAGTCCGAACCACAGGGGTTCGGACCTACTTAAAATGCTTGTTCCTCAAGATGCGATTCTGTATCTTGTTATTATTGGATTTGTGCTGTAATAATCAATAATTCGTCAGCCGATGCCTATTTATGCGGATCACCTCAGATTTGGCAATAAAATCCTATCAAATCGGGCAATTGCGGGTCGCCCTAAGGCGGCAGCGTCATTTAAAACAGAACCGGAGGTTTCATGGGTAAAGCCGGAAGCGGATTATCATCATTAAGAACCGTAGGGACATTCGCCAAGAGGGGAACATGTTCCGAAACCAGTCTCTGCGTTCTGAATCGTGCCTTCGGTGATCCTTTGAGCGATGAGGAACGGGCCGCCGCGATATTTGCCGGCGGCATCATGCAGCACGGCTACCAATGCGGGCTGATCTGGGGAGCGGCCCTGGCCGCGGGGGCACAGATGTACAGGCGGTTGGGAGCGGGCCCGAAAGCCGAGGCCGGGGCGATCCTTAAGGCCCGGAGACTTGTCGCCTCGTTCCGCACTCTTAACCGTGACAATATAAACTGCCTTGAAATTATCGAACTGGATAAGTCGGCAACTTCCCTGCAAATGATAAAATTCTTTATTCTTAAAGGCGGCGTAATAGGGTGCTTCAGGCGGGCGGCGAAATTTGCCAAAGCCGCCCATGGAGAGATAAGTGATAATGTTTCCCACAATGAGATCAAAGCAAATTCGGCTCCGGTCAGTTGCTCGGCTCTTGTGGCAAAACGAATGGGTGCCTCTGAGAAGCAGGTGACGATGGCGGCCGGGTTGGCCGGCGGTATCGGTTTGAGCGGCGGCGCCTGTGGCGCTCTGGGTGCCGCCCTGTGGATAGATGGAATCAGCCGTATAAAAATACCGGGAGGCAAGATTAATTTTAATGATCCGGGCGCCACCGGGATAATCGAGCGATTTCTCAAAGCCGCCGACTACGAATTTGAATGTGCCAAAATAGTCGGACGGTCATTTGAGAATGTCGATGAACATGCCGGATACTTGAAAAGCGGGGGATGTTCCAACATTATCGATGCTCTGGTGAGCGGTTCATCCTAATTTATTAAATCAGATATCCAATCCCTATTTGGGATAGTCCGGGTAGCGAAAAGGACAATCCCGGCGAGGTTAATCCTGTCCATTTCCAAGCAATTACTGCCGGCGCCCGGCAATGTCTTCGAAAGTCTCATATTATATCCGGCGGCCATTCAATTTAGTTCCAATATTTCTATTTTTCAATAAGCGACATCGCTGTTTGGGACTTCAAGCGAACAAAGAACTTTCCTGTAATTTGTTCGTATTTACGCTTAGGGCAATTAACCCTGATTGTCGCACCATAAAATATACCTTGCTATCTAAAGGAGCGGAATTATGATGATAATATTAAAGTCGCTGATTCTGATAAGTCTCATTATTTCGGTTCAGGTGGTTTCGGCCCAGGAAAGCCGGGACTACTCCGTCAAAAAGATAAGGGATCATATCTACGAGTTGAGCTATGATGCCGGCGGTTATCCGGTAAAAATCATCGCCTCGGTCGGAAACGATGGGATATTGCTGGTCGATAGCGGCGAACGGGAAAGGGCCGAGGCACTAAAAGCCAAACTGCTGGAAATGTGGAAGGGAGCCCCGGCGGTTATTATCCTTACCCACGAGCATATTGAGCATATCGGAGGAAATGAGATTTTTGGAAAATCCCCTCTTGTCATAGGACATTCCAGTCTGAGGACGAGGTTGAAAGAGAGCCATTTTTTATTCGATGAATACACCGAGGCCAGCTTACCTGATATAACCTTTAACGACACATTATCACTCTATTTCAATGGCGAAGAAATCCGCCTGATTTCCCTGGCGGGAGGTCACAGTGCCAGCGACATTATGGTCTGGTTCACAAAGTCGAACGTGGCCGGTGTCCAAGCGCTCTGCAACTGGCCGCATTTCCCCTCGATTGACGACAAAAACGGCGATGTGGAAAAATATATCGCTGACGCCGGGAAAACACTGGCACTTCTGCCGCCCGATATTTTGATTGTGCCCGGCCATGGGGAGGATTGCTCTATGGCGGAATTCCAAAAATTCCATGATATGCTGGTCCAGACCCATGAAATTGTCAAAAATGAACTGGCCGCCGGAAAGAGTATGGAAATGCTGCAAAAGGAGGACGTCCTGAAAGACTTCAAGGGATATGAAGGAGGCTATACTTCGGCCAATAGATGGATCAAATATCTGGCTCAAGGAATTCAGAAGAAAACGACTGATTCCCGCAAAGAATTGTATGAACCATTGTATTATGCTTTGAGAGATAAAGGTATTGATTCCGCCATTGCCGAATATTACAGGTTGAAGAAAAACCACTTTGATGAATATGAATTTGATGAGACAATTCCGGCTATAATCGGATATAAACTCTTTTATATGAAGAAGGACCTCGAGGCCGTGAGGTTTTTCGAATTGAGTCTAAAGGAATATCCCCGGGGAGTTTACGCCGGCCTCAGCTATCAACTGATGGCGGAGTCTTACGAAAAGACCGGTGATTTGAAACTGGCCCTCAAAAATTATAAAGAACTTATTAAATTGAATCCCGCGGATTCTGCAATAGCCGGAAAAATTAAGGAACTGGAAAAGGATCCGCACATTAAATAGCAGGGAAGTTTTCATCGCGCGATCGGGACTGCGAAGAATCAGCTATCTTTCCTTTCGATAAACGGGTGGACCTCCTTTCAAATTCGGGCAAAATTCATCGGCAGGCCGAGTCGAGGCTTGACATCCCAGACTATTTTGCGTTATTGGCAGTGGTGTCGCAATTGGATGCAATCTCCCGAATTTGGGTCATCGCCGACTAAAATTATTTAACGATACCGCTTTCAGGAGGAATCTATGCAAAAAGCAAAAATCTGTGCAGTTGTTATTTTGATTGCACTGTTGATGTCGAGAATGGGACGAGCAGAGAGTCCGATGATCGATAGTCTTATGGCTCAACTCGACCTGATGGCTTCCGCCCCCGACAGCGCTATGGAAAGAATGGGCGACAGTATTGCCTCCAAAATAGAAGCAAATCCCAACGCAGTTGCGGGGGCTATCATTCCTGAATTAAATAATAGCAAATTGACAGACAGACAACTCCTGGCGTACATCTGGGCGCTTTCCTTCACGAAAGATTCGGCCGCGGTTCCGCCTTTAATAGACCTTCATCAAAAGCATTCATCGGAAAGTGTGAGGTTTCGGTGTCTCTCGGTCCTGGCCGACATCGGAGGAAATCGAGCCGGTGATTATCTTTTGAGCCGATTTGATTCGGAATCGAATGAAGATACCAGATATTATCTACTTAACCTTTTGGCTCAGATGCAATATGAAAAGGCTCTGCCGCGGGCCGCTGAAATTCTGAAAGTCGATCCTCAGAAACTGTACTGGCAACCGATCTTTATCTTCGGGAAAATGGGGGATAAAGGCGTTCCGATCCTGCTGGGCAGTCTGGGCGATAAGAGCAAAAATGTCCGGATGAACGCTATCGTACTCCTGGGTCAGTGGCTGCTTTCTCCGGCGGCCGCGGCCCCATTGAAAGAGCGATATTGGCAGGAAAAGGACCGGGATTGCCGGGGATTGATTTTATCCGCCATGGAATTGGTATCGACTGACACGGCGCTTTCCCGATCCTTCTTTGAGGATGTCGCCTCTAAAGAAAAGGATAAAGAACTGGCTCAATTTGCCAGGGAGTCTTTGGATCTGTTAAAGACTCAACGGGAATCAATCGCCCAGGCTGCCGGGCCAAAAACTCCCTCCGCCGAGAAATTTCAAATAGAATGGTCGGAATTATATAAATCGACAGGACTCAGGGGTAATTATGATTCTCTGGCCGTTTTCAGTACATATAATGACGAACCCAAACTTAAGGAATTGCGCGAGCATATCCTTCAGCGTAATTCCGATGAAGCGATGGGCGATTATATGCGCGTAAATAATATTATCCTGACAAACCGTATTTTATTGGGCGAAAAGTGAGGTAAGCAAAATTCCGAGGGGGTGATAAAGGAGGCATTTTTCGTAGATCATTTCTGCGAGTGCCGACCCGATAGATGCGGAGATAACTCTGTCAGTTGAAGTTTTTCCCCCTCACGGAAGCAAAAGTCATTTGTATTTACGGCCGATAAGTTTGAGAATTTCCGTGACACCGAATATAGAAATCAGAATTTGGACTTCAGTATAGGCGCATTGTAGAATCATGTAACTCCCCCGGGAGCGGTTATCACGAGAAAATCCGGTTAGACCGGCATAAAATTCAAAAAGTATTTCAACTCTGTCGTATAATTAATGACAGTTAAGGGGCCGGATTGGGTCGGTGTCCGCCGAACCATAAGGGGCCTTTCCGGGCAGTAAAAGATCAAAATATTCTTACCGCGGGGTATTATGAAACTCAGCTAAATGTGCCGAATTATTGCGATTATTTGATATGCACTTCCGCATGTCGCATGAAAGAAAGGGGAAATTATGAAAAAGATTTATTTTTTCAAATTTCTGTCCGTGGCCATATTTATACTGAGTTTTTCGATAATTGGCGGTTCCGTCCTCGCCGATACGTTATCGGTGCCGATTCGGATTGCGGTTTCGACGGCCTCCGATGCCCCGACCCTGGGGATTCCACGCTGGAAAGCATATATGCTGGAAACCGACCCGAATAAGTTCTGGGCCTGTTATGCCAACGGCAGCAGCACGCTGGGTAATATTTCTTATACCGGCGACGGCGGCAGGACCTGGAACACGAATGAGATTCAAATCGATCCGGCGGGCTACCTTGATATGCATTGTTCCGTATTCGGGCGAAACGGGAACATGTATATGACCTGGCCGGGGCGCCAAAACAGCATCGTCTTTCGAAAATTCAAAGCCCCGATCCACAGTAACGCCGATGGTGATGCCATAGTGCCGATCGCCGGAACATCAAGCCGTCATCGCTCCAATATAATGGTACAGATCACCGGCCGCATTTGGCTTTTCACCCGTCTCAGTTATGCCAGTCCGAGCGAGAATGTCCTTTATAACTATTCCGATAATGAGGGGGCGAGCTGGACTCATGGAACGGCTTTCGCTACCAACAGCAATTCGGTCCGGATCGGCTCGATGCCTTACGCGGGAGGGCGGCCGGCGCTGGTGGTGCTTTATCTCAATGATCCCCGCGGTTTTGAATATTATTTGTGGAATGGAAGGTCCTTTGAGGCCCGGCCGGATCACTCGATTTACGGTGTCAACATGGGCAGTACGCGGGCTTTCACGCATAACGTTGTCAATGACACCACTTTTCATTTGATTTTCGGGCTGGGCAATTCCCTTCACCATATGTGGAAGAATTATGCCAACGGCACGGGCAATTGGAACCATGAGATAATCGACGGTTCCGTGACGACCAATAATAACGAGTGGTACCCCATATCGACGGTACGGGGAAACGACCTGTATCTATTTTACTGCAAGAAATCATCGAGCGACAATGCTACCTCGATGATTTATTACAAAAAGTGGTCTCAGCAATCTCAGACCTGGACCGAACCGGTTCTGGTTTCTACCGATGCCGCCAATCGTTACAACAGGGATCCGAATACTTGTTTTTCCGTGCCGGCGAACTCTCCCTATGTTCCGGTTATATGGAGATGTGGTACCGGGCCCTATGATATCTTTTTTGACAAAGTGATGGTCGCTTCCGACACGGTCCAGGCCTCGGTCGAATATAATTTGGGAATCGCCAGTTCTCCGGAAATGGGAGGAACCACTGATCCGCCCGCCGGAAGTTATTACTATCCCGAAAGCACCCGCGTGAATATCGCGGCCTCGGCCGCCGCCGGCTATGAATTTGCCGATTGGAGCGGCGATGTCGAAAATCCGGCCGCATCCACGACCACGGTCTTAATGAGTAGTGATAAGACCGTGAAGGCGAATTTTGTGGCCATTTCCGACCTGAGCGGTTCAATTCATGGTACCGTTCAAATCGATTCCGGCGGCTTGCGGGGCGTTTATGTCGATCTCCTGGATCTCTATGGCGGGTTGGTTAAGAGGGCGACCACGGATATCGACGGCTCATATGCGATGGATAGTCTGAGTCCGGGCAGTTATATTGTGGACCTAAATGTGCCTCTCGGGTTCGACCCGATCGGTTCCCCGTCGACACTGGTGACAATTGCAGATACCGGCATCCAAGTCGACTACAAATTGCGGGATATCACCACGGGGAATGTGGCCGACTACTGGTGGTGGAGAAGGCAAATTGAGGCCCTGCGGGATAATCCCTCCGCCGATGTCGGTATAACCATTGACGATATAGATAATTTCGGAAGTTCCATATTCGATCATTTTTACCAACGGACCGACCAGTACGCCATGAGGATCGACGACGCAACTTACGCGGACAATCCGGCGCGGGCGCTTACTTTCAACGATATTGCCGGTTTTTGGCTCGATTCCGATAACGACAGCACATCGGCGCGGATCCGTAAACATCTTCTAGCCTGTTTGCTGAATGTGGCTTCAAATCGCCTGAGTCAAAATACTGTAGTGAGTGTTGATGGCGCCACGGCGAGCCAGGCGATCACTTATTTGGCCGGGCGCTATGCCGGCGGCGATGTCAATGACGCGACCATCTGGTATAATCTCTCGCTTATTCATACGCAACAACTGATCGCGGCCGGGGTGATCCCACTCTCCACGCCCAATATTATGTATAAGCCTGATTCCACGATTCATAATGGTTCGTTGGCTAATGAATTTGGGCTGGCACAGAATCGTCCCAACCCGTTTAATCCTGTCACAACAATAAGATATGCCGTTCCTGCCCCGGGCCATGTATCCCTTGAAGTCTTCGATTTACTGGGCCGGAAGGTGCGAACGCTGGTGGATGACATGAAATCGGCCGGCATTTACCGGATTGAGTGGGACGGCCGGGATGAGGGCAATCAGCCGGTTTCGAGCGGCGTTTATTTTTACAAATTGAGGGCCGGGTCCGTGATTCAGACCAGGAAGATGCTGCTTCTTAAATAATGCCGATTGGCAATGGACATGAGTTCTGGAAATATTCAGAGTCAAATCGTGGCTCGATATTTTGAAACATTTGACAATAATGTCCGATTATATATATTGAAAGCGACCGGCAATCACTGTCATTATCATGAGTACCCCGCGACTGGCGCGGGTTTTAGCGGCTCGATATGTGACAGACCGTCTTGTCCGGGCCATCAAAACCTTATGGGGGTGAAATGGTTTCGACGGGATAGGTGTGGGGTTGTTGGCGTGCCGAGGGACTCCGGATTCCTCGTTAAACATCCGGTAAACACAACAACTGGCGAATACAATTACGCCATGGCTGCCTAGTAGAGTATAACTCCTAGGCGCCCGTTCCTTCAGTCTGCCGCCTTTCCGGGCTGAATGTGAGCGTCGTGCAGGAAGGCTCGATCCGGCGACGCCCTTAAGTCGGATTTAAAACGCAGGGGCTGGCCGTCATGCTGGCCTGCCGCTCGGCAGGTATGGCGGCAAGAATAAAAGAGCGGCTACGCACGTAGAGGATGATCTGGCGCCTTTTTCGGACGGGGGTTCGATTCCCCCCACCTCCATTTGTTATAACTATGACTCACACAATCACTTACGGTAGATGATGGGGCTTGACGAATTCCCCGAACCCCCGACCACCCACTATATCCTGCAATAAAATAGAATATCGCAAAACGGAAATAGTCACGTTTTGGGCGCACTCGGATCAGTATTATAGACTTGGCATTACACGTTAAGGACGCTCCGTCCTGACTTCAACGAAATGTGATTCTGTCTGACGAATGGGGCGAGTTCGAGTCTCGCCCACCCCGCCATTGTAAATCATTGATTGATCAACCGTCAGGACGATCATAACAATCCAATATCACTCCTCCGAAACTCCGGGTACTGGCGTAAGCTGGCGTCTCGGCCCGGTCGCCAATTAATTCAAGAGGCTTACCGATTTGGGAAGATTTTTTTCAAGCAAGTATTGGCTTGCTTATATTGGACTCATCAGAACGAGAAATTCGCAGAAACAGCCTTGCAAGCCGACTGAGATCAGAAGGCAGGAGATTATCGACGCCGGCATGCATATCTTCGATTCCGGCGGAGCTCCCACTCCGCCGGTCAATCATTTATTATAATGTCCCGACCTGCCGGTCAAGCCCGAGGCATCATCAGCTTGGCCTGCGCTTCATGGAGTTTCATACGGCGTGAAATGATATCTTTCTGTTTCGAGGCCAGTTTCTGCATCGCACCGGCATGCTCTTCCTGTTGTTTCAGCAGCTTTTTCTCCAGCTCACGCAGGACCTGCTGTGACGTGGTCTGCGTCAGGGTGCTCGCCGCCGCGGCGACCAGCGAATCGTATTCTATACGCTTATCTTGAAGTTCATTTTCCAGCTGCAAAGCTTTGATTTCGGCATCCGCCATATCCGTCGCCAGCTTGGCTTCTTCGATTTCGGCTTTACGAAGGTCCTTCAGGCGATTGAGAAGCTCCATCGCCTGCTGATTTACTTTCTTCTCTATATCCAGCGCGATCGCTTCTGATTCTCTCTTCGCTTCCTTGGCTTCACTTTTGCGGCGGTCGATATCCTTATTCGCCGCTTTCCTGGTCTCAAGGGCCCCATCTATTTCCGTCAGGCGATTATCCGCCTGCGATTTCCTGTCCATCGCATGCTGTTTGTAAGCCATGGCGTTGTCGATATCGGACGCTATTTCGCTCAGGCCCCGGACCGGTATTACCACCATGCGCGAATCGTTCAAAACTGATGCCGGCTGATTCTGTGCGCCCGCCACTGCCGCCACCAATAGTACGGCCAGTACCAAGTACTGCATTCTCACGAATTTATACATCTGTTACTCCTTTCCTGCAACATGCTCTCTGATTGTTCAGCATGTCAACCGAACCGTTCGGTTTATCCTATATAAATATTAGATTGATTTCTGAATAATGTCAACCGCTTTCCGGGAAACATATAGGAATTGAGGACGGATATTATCTTGTTTAATGTTTGCGTTACGGTACTCCTTCGACTCTTGACTGCGAAACCCGTCATAAGACCTCACGAGTATTCGGGTGCTGCGGGCTCGAAAGCTCAGCCGCCTGACCATTCGCAATATCAAACAGAATCTTTTCTTAGCATTCGTATACAATTCGGCCGGTGGGCCGGTAGCGGCTGGTGTACTGTACCCGCTCTTTGGTATTCTGCTCAGCCCCATTTTTGCTGCTGCTGCGATGAGTTTCGGCTCGGTATCCGTGGTAGCAAATGCCCTAAGACTGAGACCGGTTAGAGTCTGAGTCGTCGATCAGCCGCTAGAAAAATGGTCACAATTTGGTCACAATACGGTGTAAGATATTGTCCCACAACGCGAGTATGGGGTTCGATTTCGCCCACCTCCACCAAATATAGGTGACCTCAAAAAACGCCGACCCGAAGGCTCGTTTTGACGGTGTGTGAGGATCTCGCACTAAAGAATCACTTTGATCATATAGCGATTATCGTCCGGGTTCTTCAACCGAGATAGACGAAACAAGCAGGGCTTTAAATGTGCTGATGCGGCATCGGAATCGGATTCTTTCATATTGTGTCGTCGTTTCGTATACTTTTATCAGGCAAATAGAGAAGTAAAGAACACACCTATGTGTTTTTGGGGAAGTTATGCGTCAATGGCCAGCCGCTTTTCAACCGAAATCATTATGGAGGAAATAATCAAGTGAAAAAAACGACTCTGCTAATTTTGGTTATGGCGACATCATTCTTCGCCGGTTTCGCCTCCAAAACGGTACCGGCAGAAGGAAAGGAAAAACAAAAAATGAAAAAGGTAACGGGCATCGGCGGCATTTTTTTCAAATGCAAAGACCCCAATAAAATGAAAGAGTGGTATCAAAGTAATCTTGGTTTAAATACAAACTCATGGGGAGCAACTTTTGAATGGTATGAAGGCGCCGACAGCACAAAAAAAGGACAAACGCAATGGACTCCGTTTCCGGAAGAGACGAAATATTTTGAGCCTTCAATAAAAGACTTTATGATTAATTACAGGGTCGATGATTTGGAGGCACTTGTGGGAGAATTGAAGAAGAACGGAGTGACCATAGTGGACACTATCGAGACCTATGACTACGGTAAATTTGTGCATATTCTTGACGCGGAAGGAAACAAGGTAGAACTCTGGGAACCGATAGACAACTGAATTGAAAAATCGAGCAAACCATCCGGCCGCAAGACAACAAAAGAATTATCGGCCGGCCCGATCCTCAAGAAGCAATGAGCTTACCCTTCAAAATGATTCAGTTGGAATAGCAATTTTGGGGTTGTTGACTGCAAACCGTTGATTGAACCATTTTCCGGTTAAGGAATTCGGCAGTGTGCGGTTTGTTCGGACTCTTTTGGGCTGTGAATGTCCGAAACTTCTTACCGGGCAAAAAGAGCGCAATAATTCGGCGTAATGACTTGTAAGTTCTTAAGCCGCATCGCGAGGCGGGAATTCGATTTCCCCACCTCCACCACTACCCAATGACAGAGCGAAGGGAGGTCGACCCGGTCGGCCCCCCTCTTCCAAAGTTCAGTCTCTGTATCTATGCGAGGTCGAAGCGATCAAGATTCATTACCTTGTTCCATGCCGCCACAAAGTCGTGGACAAATTTCTCCATCGAATCATTGCAGGCATAAACCTCTGCAAGGGCTCGGAGTTGCGAGTTTGAACCGAAAACCAGGTCGATACGTGTGCCGGTCCATTTGATTTCGCCCGTGGCGCGATCCCGTCCCTCGAACACATCATCATCTTCCGAGGTTGCCTTCCACTCCGTACTCATGTCGAGCAGATTCACGAAGAAGTCATTGGTCAGTGACTCCGGANGCTTGGTGAAAACGCCATGTTTGGATCCCCCGTAGTTCGCTCCCAGAACGCGCAGCCCCCCGATGAGAACAGTCATCTCCGGGGCTGTCAATGTCAGTAACTGCGCCTTGTCAACCAGTAATTCCTCGGCCCGCACGCTGTATTTGGCCTTCTGGTAATTGCGGAAACCGTCGGCCTTCGGCTCGAGCACGGCAAAGGAGTCCGCATCCGTCATTTTCTGTGTGGAGTCCATGCGCCCCGGCATGAAAGGAACCGTTACTATGTAACCAGCGTTCTTCGCGGCCTGCTCGACGCCCGCGCCGCCGGCCAGTACGATTAAGTCGGCCAAGGAAACCTGCTTGTTGTCGGATTGATTCTTATTGAATGTTTTCCGAATGCGCTCCAGGGTAATAAGCACCTTTGCAAGTTGGGCGGGCTGGTTGACTTCCCAGTCCTTCTGAGGTGCCAGTCGAATCCGCGCGCCATTCGCTCCGCCTCGCATATCCGAACCACGGAAGGTTGATGCCGACGCCCAGGCGACCGATACCATCTGCGATATAGAAAGACCGGACGCCAGGATCTCCTTTTTGAGGGAGGTGATGTCCCGCTTGTTGATAAGTTTGTGATTGACCGCGGGAATGGGATCCTGCCAAATGAGTTCCTCTTTTGGCACTTCGGGGCCAAGATAGCGTGAGCGAGGTCCCATGTCACGGTGGGTCAATTTGAACCACGCCCTGGCAAAGGCGTCCGCGAATTCCTCCGGATTCTTCAGATACCGTCTTGCGATCGGCTCATAGATCGGGTCGAAACGAAGGGAGAGGTCAGCGGTGGTCATCATCGGGCGGTGCTTTTTGGACGGATCATGCGCATCGATCACCATATCCTCATCATTGACATCCTTGGCCAGCCATTGATTTGCACCGGCCGGGCTCTTGACCAATTCCCACTCGTACTTGAACAGCATCTTCAGATAGCCCATATCCCATTTGGTCGGGTTTGGCTTCCAGGCGCCTTCAATACCGCTGCTGATGGTATCACCGGCCTTACCGCTGCCGAAACTGCTTTTCCAGCCCAAACCCTGCTCCTCAATGGCGGCCGCCTCGGGTTCTGCACCGACAAGGGCGGCATCCCCGGCCCCATGGCACTTTCCAAACGTGTGGCCGCCGGCGATGAGTGCGACGGTCTCTTCGTCGTTCATGGCCATGCGCGCGAAGGTCTCGCGCACGTCGCGGCCGGAGGCGACCGGATCCGGGTTGCGGTCGGGACCCTCGGGGTTGACGTAAATCAGACCCATTTGCACGGCTGCTAGAGGATTCTCAAGATCACGCTCACCGCTGTATCGACTTTTGGGTTTATCGCTTGTAGCCAGCCATTCCTTTTCGGAACCCCAATATACATCCTCCTCCGGCTCCCAGATGTCGATGCGCCCGCCGGCGTAACCGAAGGTCTTGAATCCCATCGATTCCAAGGCGCAGTTGCCGGCGAGAATCATTAGATCGGCCCAGGAAATCCTGCGACCGTATTTCTGTTTAATCGGCCAAAGCAGCCGACGTGCTTTGTCGAGGTTTATATTGTCCGGCCAGCTGTTGAGAGGTGCAAATCGCTGGTTACCGGTATTCCCGCCACCGCGACCATCGCCCATGCGGTAGGTCCCCGCGCTGTGCCATGCCATACGGATAAAGAGACCGCCGTAGTGACCGAAATCAGCCGGCCACCAATCTTGCGAGTCGGTCATCAACGCATAGAGGTCCTTTTTCACGGCTTTTAGATCGAGCTTCTTGAATTCCTCGGCGTAGTTAAAGTCTTCAGCCATGGGATTTGATTTAGCAGAATGCTGGTGAAGAATTTTCAGGTTCAACTGGTTGGGCCACCAATCCCGGTTCGTAGTCCCCAGGCTTGAGATCCCTGTGACCGGGCACTTGCCCGCGCCTTCTTTGTTTTGATTGCTCATGATATCTCCTTTATTTCAATGATTGTTCATGTCTTTATTGTTACATTCTACCAGCCGGATGGGTCCCCAGACCTCCCGTGATATTCCAATTTAATTTTAGCAGAAAGAGTCTAATATTAGATGTTGTATTGATCACGGGCAAAAAAAGAGTCATCTCTTCTTCTTTCTGCCTCGCACTACCACTTGAAAGCCTGTAATCTCAAAATCTTTGAGCTTTTCCTCTCCTGTGACCTGCAGCTGATCCCAGGGAATATCAAATATTTTGCCGGTATCAATATCAACGAAGTGATGGTGCTTCTTCACATTGGGATCAAAGACAACGGCCCCTTCCTTAATAATTTGCATTGCCAGAAGCCCTTTATCGACAAGCAGGTTTAATGTATTGTAGACCGTTGCTCGCGATACAGTTGGGCACTTCTTTCTTGCATAGCTCAAAACATCATCAGCCGACGGGTGTAACTTGCATTTCAATACGTATTCAACAACTGCAATCCTTTGAGGGGTAGGTTGAATACCGCATTGTCGCAAGATCGAAATAGCGTCCTTCATCGACTTAGAATAAGTATTGTTTTAGATAATGTCAAGGGCTTTTGGGGAAATGCGGGCCGACGGGGATAAGGCCACGATCTTGCTCCGTTGCAGCGTAAGTTCTTGTACCGCAATACGAATATGAGGTTCGATTGTCCCCGCCTCCAATCCGGCGAAGGGTCCTCTTGTAACAGTGCAGGCATATGTATCGCCCGGTGATATCAGGTTTCGCACTATGTGAGAGTCACAATATGGTCACCGGTTCGGCCTGCCTTTCACTGCCCAGGCGCGAGCGCGTAATGAAATCGAGCCGTCCGGCTGAATCGGCAGAGAATCCTTAAGACTTTCTCTAATTTTTTGCCTATGGGATTCGTCCAGCGACGCCAGATACGAAGGAGCCGGTCCCTGGCCCCCGAGAAACGGATTCCAATAATCCTCAAAGTTGCCGAAATGCGTTTCAATTTCTATAGGTGCAGATTCGATGTCCCGGTATCCGGCCTCGTCAAACATGCCCCGCAAAGAATCGGGGTTGGCATCGGGAAATCGGTACCTTTCATGCCGCCCGGACGCGTGGGGGTCGAGTGCGACCGCGGTGTCCCAGAAGGCATTAAGAAATTCCATAATTCCGGCATAATCCCAGACGTACACAGCGGCTATCCCGGCGGGAGCGATGACTCGTTTCATCTCAGCAAGGGCTTCGACCGGCTCGGAAATGAAATTCAGAACAAGTCCGGAAACCGCGTAGTCGACGGAGGTCCTTTCCATCGGTAGAGCGGCTGCATCGCCAACCAGGCAATGAACCAGCTTTCCCAACCGTTCTTGAACTCTCGCCACGAATTCATCGGACCGATCCACTGCGGTGAGTTGTGCCGCGGCACATTGATTGAGAATTGCCTCGCTCAATGCCCCTGAGCCGCACCCGACATCCAGCCATCTCATCCCGTGAGCGGGAGCCAGCCAGTTGAGGAACGATCGGGCCGCAAGGCGGCTCCATCTTCCCATGAAATATTCGTAGGCCTCAGCTGACTTCCAAGAATCTCGCATACTCGTATTTTGTTTATCATTCCAAGAGGGCATGACTCGGGTCACTTCGAAACCTTCCGGCAAAAGATACGCGCCATATATCGGGGAATTTGATGGGGTCGATTTCGGTCCCTGCCATATTTGTCCCTTAACCTGTAAAAGGGATCACAGTCAAGCGCCAATGCGGCGTAAGTTCTTGGACCGCAATGCGAATATGGGATTTGATTTTCCTCCCTTCATTAATATCATGGACTTACTGCCAAGCACATAACATTTTATGCTTGCGTGACAGGGGTGCAAATCGTATAACTGCCGTGTTCACAGGCGAGTTTGCGTCATCAACTTGATTGCCGAACAATGGAAAATAGACAGAGGAGATAACGATTATGGAATTCCTATCAATGTTATGGGCACCAATCCTGCTATCGGCCGTGTTTGTATTCGTGATCAGTTCTCTCATTCATATATTCCTCAAATATCATGCCAACGACCTCAGGAAACTGCCGGACCAGGACGCCATCCAGGCGGCTCTTCGGCCGTTCAATCTTGCCCCCGGCGACTACTTTCTTCCGCGGGGCGAATCCATGAAGGAAATGAAGACGCCGGAATTTGACGAGAAGCTTGCCAAGGGACCGGTCATCGTGATGACAGTATTGAAGAACGGCCCGATAAGCATGGGAAAGAGCATGGTCCTTTGGTTCCTTTATTGTATCGTCATTGGCATTCTGGCGGCCTATATCGCCTGGCATGCCGTACAACCGGGCACTTCATACCTGGGCGTTTTTCGCTTTGTCGGTTGTTCCGCCTTCATGGGTTATTCACTGGCCCTGCTTCAGCAATCAATTTGGTACGGCCGCAGCTGGTCAAGTGTACTCATATCAGTATTTGACGGACTGATCTACGGACTGGTGACCGCCGGCACATTCGGTTGGCTCTGGCCGCGATGAGGAAGGCGCGGCTTCTAAAATAAATCGATGCGGCGAATAACTGGTGTCAAAGAGACGCCGCATGCAGGTCACGATGCCCGGTCAGTCATGGTGCCGCAAAGCTAATCGGGGTTACGATTCAGCACGCCTGCAATTCATAAGTCAGCTTCAGATATTTATGAAGCCCGCGCGGGGATGAATTGCCATCAGGTGACTCCCGGAAATTTTCAGGGCATCCCCGGCGCCTGAAAATTTTGCGGGACCAAATATCTTCTGTTGTCTTACTTCCTTTAAGTTAAAAATAATAGCGTTATACCGGTCTTTTTGCGTAAAGAAGAGTAACTCTTCAGCGTATCACAACGGATGAATTTATGGACGAAACATTGCCAACATCGAATATAATAATCCTGATTATGGTATTTTGATTTTCTCGCCTTAAGACAGAAAATCATCATAATCAATAAAAGAGGCATAAAATGAATCCCAAAGTCGATGCATTCCTAAGTAAGACCCAAAAGTGGCAGAAAGAATTTGAAAAGTTGAGAAAGGTTATTCTTGGCTGCCAGCTGACCGAGGAGTTGAAGTGGGGTGTTCCGTGTTACACATATCAGAACAAAAATGTAGTTCTGATGCATGGATTTAAAGAATACTGTGCGCTCTTATTTTTCAAAGGGGCCCTAATAAAGGATACCGATCACATTTTGATCCGGCAAACAAAGAATATGCAGGCGGCGCGGCAGATTCGGTTCACCCATGTTCGGGAAATAGTCAAGATGGATTCGATTCTGAAAACCTATATTGATAGAGCCATTGACGTGGAAGAGGCCGGTCTGAAAGTGCCATTGAAAAAAACTGCGGACTTCAAAATTCCTGAGGAATTGCAGAATAAACTGGACGAAGACCGCCGCTTGAATACAGCCTTTGAAGCCTTGACGCCGGGGCGGCAAAGGGCATACATTCTATATTTTGCCGCACCCAAACAAGCGAAAACAAGAAAATCACGCATTGAAAAATATATGACGCATATTCTCAAGGGTAAGGGATTAAATGATTAAATATCCGTGGCCGGGTTGAAAATCGCGGCAACTCCCAAGAGACGCATTTATTTGGACCTATTATTCAAAATTTGGAGTGTCTGGGCTTCCAGGGATTAACATTCCGAAGATGACACGACCCTTTCTGCACGGGAGGCGGGTCAAATCATTATGGTTCGTATCAATAAAAATCGCAACTGATGTCCATTTACGGAACCACTTCGTTTTAAAATTGTTGAAGACAGATTGAATGCCGCCCAAATTTATCAGGCCGGCATCTATGGCCATAAATGAATCGGCGGTGCGTGATTTATATGAAAAACCGGGATCATGCTCGAACAAGAAAGGTGGGGATTCGCAAGGCCGTTATCGCGGAATTCGCCGGCACGGCAATTTTAATTTCGGTCGGCCTTTCAATAGTGATAGCGTTCTTTGGTGACGGCAGCCCCCTGCCGGCATTACTTCCGGATCCGGGCATAAGAAGACTTATGACCGGTTTTCTTTTTGGAACTACCGGCGCTTTGATCGCTGTCTCCTGGTGCGGAAAGACAAGCGGGGCTCATATTAATCCGGCGGTGACATTCAGTTTCTGGACATTGAAAAAAATGACCGGGCCGCTGGCCTTAGGATATATTTTGGCTCAGTTTTCCGGAGCACTTCTGGGTGCTTTGCCTCTTTTATTTTGGGACGGGATCGGTCGAAGCGTAAATTTTGGGGCCACCATACCGGGAGCGGAATTTGGACCGAAGATGGCCTTATTTGGTGAGATAATTACGACCTTCGCTCTTATCATGGGATTATTCCTATTTATAGGCTACCGCCGTCTGGCAAAATGGACCCCTCTGCTTTTTCCGTTTCTATACGCCGTAATGGTTTATTGGGAGGCGCCTATCTCCGGGACAAGTACCAATCCGGCGCGAACTTTCGGTCCGGCGGTGATTTCAGGAGCATGGACGGGATGGTGGATTTATTTTGCGGGACCGCTGTTAGGGGCCGGACTGGCCATCATGATCAAAGAAATCGGATTTCTGAAACGTCTTGAAATTAGAATAGCCAAAATCTACCATTTCAATCACGATCCGCATCAAATTTTTATTAAGCGGGAGGAGATCCCCGCGGGTAAAACATGATGACATCAATATTGGGGCGTTGATTAAGACAGGGGTTAATGAATATGAAAGCAATATCAATCATACCGGGGACCACTAAGGTTTCTCTCGCGGATCGTCCGGAGCCAAATATAGATGCACCGGACGAAATAAAACTTCAGATTCTAGAAGTCGGCATCTGTGGAACTGATAGGGAAGAAGCGTCCGCCGGGCGATGCGCGCCACCCCCGGGAAACGATGAACTGGTCATGGGGCATGAGATGGTAGGACGGGTTGTTGAAGCCGGGCCCGCGGTCAAAACTGTGAAGGTGGGTGACTATGCAGTTTTCACCGTGCGCCGATCCTGCGGGATTTGTGCCGCCTGTCGTTTGAATAGATTTGATATGTGTTATTCCGGCGACTACCGCGAGAGAGGGATATGGAAATTGGATGGATATCAAACGGAATATGTCGTTGATCATGAACAGAATCTAGTCAGGATTCCCGGCGAAATTGCCACGCTGGGCGTTTTAACAGAGCCGCTCTCGGTGGCGGAGAAAGCAATCGATGAGGCCGTTCGGCTACAAGGCGCTCGTCTGCCTGATATCCCCGAATCCTCGGATTGGTTCAAGGGTCGGCGCTGCCTTGTTGCCGGGCTGGGGCCCATCGGACTTCTTGCCGCCGTCGCCTTGCGCCTTCGCGGTGCCGAGGTCGATGGTGTCGATATTGTCGATGAGGCGAGTATCCGCCCGCAATGGTTGAAGGAAATCGGCGGATCTTATATCGATGGCCGGACGGTGTCACCGGAGCAACTGGCGAAAGGCAGGAAGCCGTGGGATTTCATTTTCGAAGCCACCGGTGTCCCCGGTCTGGCGTTCAATCTTCTTGATGGTTTGGCGCTAAACGGCATTTATGTTCTCACCGGAATTCCCTCCGGCAGCCGTCCCTTGAGTATCTCCGGGGCTGACCTTCTACGCAGACTGGTTCTGGACAATCAGATAATGGTCGGAAGTGTTAATGCGTCCCGTGAGCATTACGCCATGGCGGTTGACGATATTTATGCGGCGTATAGACGGTGGGGAAAGCACATGGAGAAATTAATAACGCACCGATATCGATATACCGATTTTGCGTCCGCCCTGATGCACCAGGCAGAGGATGAAATCAAAGTGGTTATCGAATGGGCGAAATAAATGACTTCGGAAGTTTTTTCGAATAATTAATGTTGAGAAATTTTTATGAAGATTTCCGCAAATTATGCTTTTGGTGCTCCGGGAATTCCACCGCGGTGGACCTCGAGCGCCAAGAATGGAATCGGCACCGCTATCGGATCAGCCAGCCGGGTCTGGTTCACATTGAGCCATGGTATTTTTAATGAAATCTATTATCCTCGAATCGATCAAGCCTGCATCCGAGATATGGGAATGATTGTTACCGACGGTCGCGATTTCTTTTCTGAGGAAAAGCGCCATACTGTTAGTTCAATCGAGTATCTCGAAGGGGCCATACCGGCTTTTCGCATAATCAATAATTGTCATCAGGGAAACTATCGCATTGAAAAAGAAATAATCTCCGATCCGAAACGTGATGCGGTTTTGCAGCGGACGAGGTTCGTACCGCTGACGGAGAGGGCCAAGCTCTATCGTTTGCATGTCCTTCTGGCCCCCCATCTTGGCAACCGCGGCGCCGGGAACAGCGCCTGGCTGGGCGATTTCAAGGGTCGGCCGATGCTTTTTGCTCAGCGCGACGGGATTGCTCTGGCCCTGGCCGCTTCCGTGGGATGGAAGGCCCGTTCGGTCGGGTTTGTCGGATTTTCCGATGGCTGGCAAGATCTGGCCAATCATAAATCGATGCAATGGCAATTCGAGAGAGCCGAAGACGGTAATGTTGCCCTGACGGCAGAAATCGATTGGATGCCGGCAGCGGGTAATACTTTTGTACTTGTGATCGGATTTGGAACCAATGCGGCGGAAGCCGGTCACCGGGCGGCGGCCAGTTTGCTTGACGGTTATGATGCAATGAGAGATATTTATCTTGAAGGATGGCGGAGATTTTACGCCACCCTGGGGCGAAAGAGAGACCGTTTGAATAATGACAAAGACATGGAGGCTATAAGTGCAGCGGTTCTAAAAATGCATGAAGCGAAGCGATTCCCGGGCGGTATTATCGCCAGCCTTTCCATACCCTGGGGATTTAACAAAGGGGATGATGATCTTGGAGGCTATCATCTGGTATGGCCCCGGGATATGGTGGAGACGGCGGGCGGTCTTTTGGCGATTGGAGCGCGAGAAGATGCCCGGCGCTCTTTGAAATATCTGATGGCGACGCAGGAAGCCGACGGGCATTGGCCCCAAAACATGTGGCTGGATGGGACACCGTACTGGTCGGGCTCGCAAATGGACGAGACCGCCTTTCCTATACTCCTGGTGGATCTGGCGCTGCGGGAGAAGGCCCTGGAGCCCGAAGATATAAAACAATTTTGGCCGATGATACGGCGGGCCGCTCGATATATTATCTGCAACGGCCCCGTTACTCAGCAGGATCGGTGGGAGGAAGACCCCGGATTTTCACCGTTCACACTGGCGGTGGAAATTTCGGCTCTTCTGGCCGCCGCTGATTTCGCTGACACGAACCGGGAGAATAAAGTGGCGTCGTATTTGCGGGAAACCGCCGATGCTTGGAACTCGCAAATTGAGCGCTGGACCTACGTGAGGGACACCGATTTGGCCAGACGGCTGGGGATAGATGGTTACTATGTTAGAATCGCCCCGCCGGAGTCGGCCGACGGTTCATCTCCGGTACTTGGGTTTGTCCCCATTAAGAATCGTCCGCTCGGTTCCGATCTTCAGGAGGCCGCACATATAATCAGTCCGGATGCTCTGGCGCTGGTCCGCTTCGGATTGCGGGCCCCGGATGATCCGAAGATAATTGGGACACTTAAGGCAATAGATTCGCTCTTAAAAGTCGAAACTCCGACCGGGCCCGCCTGGCGAAGATACAACGATGATGGTTATGGCGAGCATGAAGATGGTCGACCGTTCGACGGCTCCGGTATCGGGCGGGCCTGGCCGCTTTTGAGCGGGGAGCGCGGACATTATTACCTGGCCGCCGGTGACATTGAAGGGGCCAAAAGGATGAAGCGGGCCATGGAAAGTTTCGCCGGTGAAACCGGACTGATTCCCGAGCAAATTTGGGAATCACCCGATATCATATCGCGGGAATTGGAGTTCGGCCGCCCGTCGGGATCGGCCATGCCGTTAGTATGGGCGCATACCGAGTATCTAAAATTGAAAAGATCAATCGATAATGGGCGCGTTTTTGATATGCCAGGGCAGACAGTTAAGCGATATCTGGTAGATAAGATCGAATCGCGCCTGGCTATTTGGAGATTCAATCACAAATGTCGAGTGATCCGGCGCGGTGAAAATTTGCGAATCGAGACCTTGAGTCCGGCGAGAGTTCACTGGAGCGACGATAACTGGAAAACAGTACATGATTCACTGTCCACCGATACGGGAATCGGGGTTCATCTGGTAGATTTGGAAACAGAACATCTTGAGGCGGACAGGAAAATTATTTTCACCATATATTGGCCCGCGGCCCGGCGATGGGAAGGTGTTGATTATGAAGTCAACGTGGTTTCGGATGACATTTAGCCGGTAGCGCTATTTCGACCGGGAATTGCGATTCAAATTACTTTGAGCCGGACAAAACCGGGATTATAATTGCTTTAAATAGTCCGCCAACGCCGTTGCGTTATTGTTCGCAACCTCCGTAGATGAATATAAGAGAGTAACTTGATTTCGCCTGGCTCGTTTGGCCAGGGCATCAAGTATTACCCTCTTTTCCTCAAGTTCGGCAAAATATCTTCTTCTAAATTCGGCCCATTTGGTCCGATTGGCGTGGAACCACTTGCGAAGTTCATTCGATGGCGATATCTCTTTGGCCCATTCATCGATTTGAGCCTTTTCCTTGGAAAGACCCCGCGGCCACAGGCGGTCTACCAGAACCCGATAGCCGTCATCCGGATGAGGTGCTTCGTAGATTCTCTTGATCTTTATGTTCATGTGTATAATAATATTGAATATTGGGCCAAGTTCCCATAAAAGAATTTTTCTAGATTGAAAATTGTCGTATTAAACATTTTTAATTTGATGTAGATAGTCATAATGCTTTGATTTAATAAAAGATTGAA
The DNA here is from genome assembly GCA_900498245.1 of Candidatus Zixiibacteriota bacterium. Lineage (NCBI taxonomy): Bacteria > Pseudomonadati > Candidatus Zixiibacteriota > Candidatus Zixiibacteriota bacterium. The sequence continues at coordinate 3,405,311 of LS998015.1, read as the reverse complement.
ATTAATCCGGATAAAAGTCGATTCCCGGAGTCCTCGGTAAAGGGGCGGAATCGTGGATCAATTCGTTACGAAATTCGAAGGCAGGAGGTGTCCTTATGTTAAAGAAAATCATTTTGGCAATCATTGTCGTCTTAATTGCGGTACCGATAATCGCCTACTTTGTCCGCAACACCCTGGTTAAGAAGGCGGTTGAGGCCGGGGGCACTTATGCTCTCGGTGTCGAAACTGATCTCGGCTCGGCGTTCCTCAATATAGGCGGCGGCAGTTTGAAACTTAATAATCTCGAAATCAAGAATCCCGAAGGTTTTGGGACCAGTGATTTCATGTCCCTGAAGAAGGGAATATTGGCGGTAGAGACCGGTTCCATTCTGGACAAAGAGGTCAAAATCGATTCTTTCGTAATAGAGGGAGTTGCGCTCAATCTCGAGCAAATCGACAAAAAAGGCAACTATCAGGTGCTTCTGGACAATATTAAAAAGATGGATATCTCCTCTTCGGGAGAGTCTCAAAAATTCCGCATCGGGCTTGTGGCCCTCAGGGATATCAGTGTAAATGGCTCGCTAAGCCTTCTGGGAAAAAAGGCGGAGAAGTCGTTTAAACTCGACAACTTCACTTTGCGCGATATCGGAAGCGACAATGGCGCCAAAATAAGTGAAATAACGGCTACCGTTGTGAAGACCCTCGTCTCCAAAGCGCTGGCATCCGGGAGCGGTTTGCTTCCCGATGGATTCGGAAAGGATCTCTCCAGTTTGAAAGATCAAGGTATTGAGGAGATCAAAACCGAAGCGACCGATAAACTGAAGGATTTGGGCAAATCGCTGACAGGGGGAAAGAAATAAGACAATGTATCCGCCTTTGACAGTGTGATTTAGAAAAGTGACAATTTTGGGCCATTTCTAATGGTCGCTGTAAAATAATCGATTTTGGCGAAATTGACGCCATGGCGCCATAATCTCCTGTATTCCATCATGTTACATCGACAATAAGACTCGAAACAAATTTGGTTTTGGTTGAACATTCCTGCAACTTTTTCCTTGACAAGATAGTATAAATACTATATACTATAAATAGATTATAGTATATATGTAATTATATAATAATGTAGTATGGTCGTTCAATTTTGAATCCGTTTTACATTTTTTTGTGGTGTATGGCGGGCGGCGCCGTACCCGGAGGTATAATTAAATGTATTGGCTGTACAAATTGAAGCCGGCCTCGATTGTCCCGGCATTGGGGCCCGCAATTATCGTACTGGCAGCTTTTGCTTTCGTCTTCATTTACTGGGGTGTTGAAGCGGCTTACAGCTACATTGGGATTGTATTCCTGCTATTTAGCGGTCTCTCTTTAGTGAATTTTGCCCTGACATTAAACGCCGGTTACATTGTCGTGGCGCTTTTTCAAGGGTCCGCGGCATTTGCTTTCGCCGGAAGGTATTCCGAAATGTTTTTTATCAGCCACAGGTTCACACAACTTGCCACGGCGGTTCTTGTTTTCTCTCTGGCCGCTACGATGTATCTCTGGTTCACAAAGCGTTTGAAATGGCGCGTCCGGGAAATTCTTGAATTAGCGGCGAGACCCGTCAAAGATACAACCGACGGATTCACCCCCCGTCCCCGCCCCGGCGGCAGGGCAAATTGCACCAAATTTGAGTTAACGGAATTTGCAGCTTTTGCGCTCAAATATCATATTGCTGTACCGTATTATGAAACCGATCGCATCGTCTTTGTAGCGGCTGATTGGCTACAGGGATTTCTGCGTCTCTATAAATTGCGTCACGACTATAGTGATGCCACCTGGATTTCATTCAGCTATGACGGAAATGTCACCGTAAATATCGGCCAGCATGAATATTTGAAATTCAAAGATAGTTTTTCCTTTGACCAATTGTGCCACTCGCTGGGGGAGCTATTTGGGGGATTTCTCGATTTATACAGAAAAGGGGAAGGCATACGCATAATCGACATGATGAATGACGTTCGGGAACATCCGGCGAGTTAGGTGCATGATATGGATTTTAGAACGGGAGCAAAATTGGGCGGCTATCTTTCCAGAGATTACGCCGAATCATTTTTCAAATTGCTTTTAGATTATAAGGATATTTCAGCATCGGAGGCGGCTTCACGACTGAATATCCACATTAATACTTCGCAGGAGTTTTTAGAAGCATTGGTTTCATTGAATTTAGTCGAAAAGAATGAAGTTTATGAGGGAAAAAGGCCCTATTTTCGATATTCTATGAAGACCGCGCGGATCACCATTGATATAGACCTTCATTCTCTCAAAACGCCGGAGCCGTCACCTCAGCCGTCTGAGAAATTTCGTGAAGCCAAGGGGGCTGATGCCAGATTTGTTGTCTCCCGAAATAAAAGTTCTATTGGCAGTGTTATTGTCTGGACCGGGCGGGGACGCAGTCGGGAAGAACGGCGTATTAATCTTACGACGGCCCAGGGATCATTTCTTTTCCACCTGCCTTTTCCTGACGGTGAGCCGCAGGGCATTGAGGAGATAATGAAAAGAGCCAATATAGGAGGGGAGTACCTTTCTGAGATCCAGGATTTAATGAAATTTCTTCGTCAATATAATGCCGTCGAATAGGGATATCATGATATGATAGCGATATCGCGACTCCATGACCGTCAGTCCAAAAGTTTTTGGTATTATATGAGTCTGCAATAATTTATAAAATTTCAGGATACCGATTTCGCTAATAATTACAATTTCAGCCGGGGGCGGCGTAATATCAGTATTGTGAAAGGAGTTTTATATGTCTCTTCGCCCTGTCAAGCGGCTCACCAAAGCGCGGCCGACTCTTGAAGGCGCCGGAGTCCATCTGCGCCGCGCCTTCGGATTCGGCGACACCTCCGATTTCGACCCATTCCTCCTCCTTGACGATTTCCGCAACGAGCACCCCGAAGATTATCTTCCGGGTTTTCCCTGGCATCCCCACCGCGGCATCGAGACGATTACCTATGTGCTGGCAGGGACGGTGGAACATGGCGATTCGATCGGCAATCACGGCACCATATCGGCCGGAGATATTCAATGGATGACCGCCGGAAGCGGCATTATACATCAGGAGATGCCGAAAGGGGATCCGACCGGCCGAATGCACGGCTTTCAACTTTGGGCCAATCTACCGGCCGCCATGAAAATGACAGCGCCCCGCTATCAGGAGGTAAAATCCGCCGATATCCCGGAAGTCACCGAAGATGACGGAACCAAAGCCCGTATTGTCTGCGGAAAATTCTGGGGTAAACAAGGGCCGGTTGAAGGCATTGCCGCTGACCCGATTTATGTTGATATTACTGTACCAGCCGGCAAGCGCAAAACCCTGGCCGTGGAAACCAAAAGCCAGGCCTTTGCTTATATATTTGACGGTTCAGGGAAATTCTGCAATGCTTCGGAGCCTCTGGCGGTACCGACAGAAAGTGTCGGCTGGCTGGATACCAATCCGCCCACCGAAGCCGATAATCGCTCCCTGGTTCTTTTTGACAGCGGCGATGAAGTTTCAATCCAGGCCGGTGAGAACGGGGTGCGATTCCTGCTTGTTTCGGGAAGACCCCTCAGGGAGCCGGTGGCCTGGTATGGCCCGATTGTAATGAACACCCAGGAGCAATTGCGGAAGGCTTTCGATGAACTCAGGCAAGGCACATTTCTCAAATGAGATATTGAGATCTATTAACGGCAACGGACAAGTTCTATTCTCTCCGCGCAGTCAATGTCAAATTAATCTCGATCCTTTTTTTTATGACAAAGTGATTGTGGGGCAAATAGGGGAGAAGTATTTTGCCGGTAATTGAAGTTAATGGAGAATTATTATGACTCTCTGGCAAACGACCATATGGGGGCAATTCGGGGCCGCCATTGATACACTCGAAAATGCCATGTCCGCCTGCCCTGAAAGTCTCTGGGGTGATCGGTCACGCAAGCATGAATATTGGTATATGGTTTTTCACACTCTGTTTTGGCTCGACTATTATATGTCGGATTCCGTTGACGGATTCGCTCCACCGGCCCCTTTTGGTCTGGAAGAGATGGATCCGGCCGGGGTCCTTCCCGAGCGGGTATACTCGAAAGAGGAACTTTTCACATATCTCAAGTATGGTCGCAGGAAATGCCAATCGGCGATTTTGGCCCTGAATGATGATTTCGCTCATCTTCCCTGCGGTTCCAAGAGACCCGGACTCACCAATGCGGACTTACTTTTATATACCATGCGCCATGTCCAACATCACGCCGCGCAATTGAATCTTATCTTGCGGCAAACTATCGATGCGGCGCCTCGCTGGGTGGCTAAAACCACTCATATCTTGAACGAATAGATGTGCTCGGCGGCGCGAACTCTGTATTTGGCACGGCCTTAATCGGCGGATGTCTTTTTCATGATAAATCTCATATTATTCAAATTCCAACTTGAGCAAAAGGGCTTCGTCATTATATTGCGGTCTGTAATATTTAAGAACCACGATTGGAGCCGCGGATTATGTTTCATACCCTGCTATTGTCCGCCTGGACAATATTCCATATATACATTTTTTGGCGGTTGATATCTCTTCCGGCAGTACGACGCTATTTTTCACGTCTTTTCCTTTTTGTTATAATAGCGGCACTCTGGTCCGCCTATTTTCTGCCGGGGATTTTAAATGATCTTGGTCTAAATTCTCTGTCCCGTATAATTAGTTTGTTTGGCATGAACTGGTTGGGCACCACCTTTTTGATTTTTGTCTGCTTGCTTATAGTCGATTTGCTGACCCTGTATGGTCTTATATTGCGGTCCTATCTAAAATACCTTCGCCCGGCAGGATTTGTGGCCGGAATACTTTTATCGCTTATCGCCCTATATCTGGGGTATCGCAGTCCCATCATCCGCAATTATGAAATTACCCTCCCGAATCTGCCGGCGCAGGATGACGGGCAGGTTCTGGTGGCCATATCCGACCTGCATGTGGGAACTTTCCTCGATGAAAACTGGCTCTCGGCCCGAGTGAAGCAGATCAACGCTCTAAAGCCAGATATTGTCGTGATGTTGGGTGACCTGTTTGAGGGGGATAGCCCAAGCGAGAGAAGAAAGAGCATGATTGAGATACTTAAAGGCATCTCCGCCCCTCTCGGGGTCTGGGGTATTGTCGGCAATCATGAGTCTCATGGAGGATTGGGGTCTACCACTCAATTTCTGGAAGAATCAGGAATTCAAATGCTGCGGGATCAATGGAAAGAAATCGAGCCGGGACTGGTTCTGGCCGGTGCCGATGAACATCATTATAATTCAAATATCCCGGGCAGTTCTGATCGGCTGGCCTGGTTTATTAATGGCAGACCCCTGAATTGCGCCACTATTTATTTATCGCATCGTCCGGTTGGCGCCGAAGAAGCCGCCGCCGCGGGAGCCGGATTGATGCTCAGCGGGCATACACATGGCGGCCAATTATGGCCCTTTACGTATATTTCGGCGCTGGCCAATCCGCTTCTGGCCGGAAAATATGTAATTGACGGCATGCCGGTAATCGTCTCGCGCGGCACCGGGACCTGGGGCCCCAGAATGCGTCTCTGGCATCCCGGAGAGATTCTTCGCATCACCCTCCGCTCTCCTGACAAGCATAATTCCCTCATTCAGGGTGAGCCCGGTATTAATGGGCAATAATAGTCCATTTTATTTTAAATAATTACTGCCGGCCGGCTCCCTGGTGCGTATAAATGTTAAATAATTCGTTCTTGCCTGCAGGGACCGTGGGGGCAAACATTTTCGCGAAATTGGGAAAACAATAACAGCAAAGACCGGCGATTTTTTCTATACCGGAAAGATCCGAAAGGAGCACCAAAATGAGAGAGAAAGAAACTTATCTCAAGGTTCTTGACCGCGAGCACAAGACGACGCTTAAAATTCTGAAGGCTTTTCCCTCCGCTAAGACGGATTTTAAGCCTGCGGATAAGAGCCGTTCGGCCAAGGAATTGGCATGGACCTTCGTCATGGAACAGGCCACCATGGTCGACGGGGTTATTAAGGGACATGTTGATTTTGAGAATGCGCCGAAAATACCGTCGACATTCCAGGAAACAGTCGCCAAATTCGAAGGCGATTATCCCCTGTTAGTCGATAAACTGAAGGCGATGCCGGACACGGACTGGGATTCCAAGATGGATTTCTTTGTCGGGCCGGGCAAAATAGATAAGGTTCGCAAGGGTGATTTGCTCTGGGGCGCCCTCTACGATATGATACACCATCGCGGACAGATGTCGGTCTATTTGCGGATGACCGGCGGTAAAGTACCGTCAATATATGGTCCCACGGCCGACGAGCCCTGGGCCTGATGGTTGGATTTTATAAAAAAACGGATGTCCCATGGTTGCCATGGGACATCACGAATTGCATGATATTCAAATTATCTATCCTTGTTTCGGGTCGATATGCCAATGCCGATTCCAGGGAGGAATTATGATCTATAGAAATTCGCGCTCGCGCGAACACATGTCAATTTATTTTTTATTGATGGCTTTGTTTTGTACTTTGATTATTTATCACTCTGATCTACGGGCCCAGGAAGCGGCCAAACCGACCAATCTGAAAGTTCTTGATAGCACCATATCGCACGATCAATTGATTTCAATAATGAGTAATTTTTCCGGCGCCCTGGGCGTCCGCTGTGACTACTGCCACGCCCGTAGCAGCGATCCCAACAAACGGGATTTAGATTTCCCGTCGGATGCCAAAAAAACCAAATTAGCGGCCCGCGAGATGATGAAAATGGTGGCAAGCATCAACGGCATGTACATAAGCCATTTGCCGACCGTTGATTCTCCCCGTGTTGTCGTGGAGTGCATCACCTGTCATCGGGGACAGCCCCGACCGTTTCAATTGGAGGATATTTTGAAGCAGGCCCTTGCGGCTCACGGAATGCAGGCTCTTGACTCCGCCTATAGAACCCTTCGCAAAGAATATTACGGAAGCGGTTCCTATGATTTCAGCGACCATGTTCTGGCTTCTCTGGCTCTTGATATTTCCCAAGTGAGCGACACCGATGCTATAGCCATTTTGAAACTTAACAGAGAATTTAATCCCCAATCGGCGACCACTGAATGGGTTGCCGGACGAATCTTTCTTCAAGCGGGCGACACCGCCGGTGCCGTTACGGAATATAAAAAAGCTCTTGAAATAGATCCCAATTATCGACGAGCCATGCACGACCTGCAAGTGCTCAGTGCGACCGAAACCAAATAATATTCATTTTTCCCATATTTGATTTCAACCATGGCGAAAATAATCGATTCCGATTTCTTTCTAAAGAATTTGATGGCGTTTCTTGAAGAGACTTTCGATCGGGTCGAAGGTATCTATCTTGATCGGGGCACATCACTTTTCGAAACCCTTCAGAATCTTAGCGCCCAGCAGGTGTCGTTGCCGATTGCCCCCGGTGGAACTACGATTGCCGCCCACACCGAACATATTCGATTTTATTTACGGGTTATTGCGGATTTTATGCGGGCGAAATCGTATGAAAAGATCGACTGGCGCGACAGCTGGAAAATTCAGATCGTAACCGAACCGCAATGGCGCGAATTATTGCGGCAATTGCGCGACGCGCACCGGGACGTTGTCTCCGTTATCAAAGGTTTCGATAATTGGAACGAGGAACACCGGCTCGGCGGGGCCCTGGCCGTCGTGGCGCATACCGCCTATCATCTGGGTGCAATTCGGCAAATCCTTCGCGCCATCAAGACCTCCTGATCCGGCAACCATTTCTGCGGTTCAGAAATATCCCTTCATCAACTCTGCTATCCACGGCGGGGTTACGGCCGTCCCCACGCGATCGTATTGAGGGACATAAGGCTTAATATCGAGAACCGGCGTCCCATTGACAGCATCCAGGCCCTGCACTTCTATAAAATCATCACCAGTTTTGAGCAATTTGACGGCCGTAATGCCGATCGGGTTGGGGCGATCCTTGGCCCGCTGAGAAAAAATGCCGAGGAGCGGCATATCCTCGCGATCACGGGGATGTCTACTCAGGTGGCGATTCAAATCGAATCTTGCCCGATGAAGATAAGTAACAACCAATACGTGAGAAAACTGCTCGAGTCCATCCGTCCCGCCGGCATATTGCGGTAACAGGTCAATTTTGGAAATGACAGAACCCCAATTTTGGTCCTTCATTTCTTCCATGTTGGAGCGCACATATCCGATAGCCGTTAGGCTGAAAATTCCGTTCATTGCACTTTCCCTTTAATAGTAATTGAAGCGGCCCGGAGGCGATTATTCCGGCATGTTTTCGGAGAGCCCGTTATCTGTCGGCTTTCTTCCGGCCGTCATGTATGTATACAGAGCAGGAATGACGAATANTGTCAACCCCAATGAAAAGAGCAAACCTCCGATAATGACAATTCCCATCGAAACCCGGCTCTTGGATGCCGCCCCGAGGGCGAGGGCGATTGGCAGGACCCCGAACACTGTCGCCAGACTGGTCATAAGAATGGGGCGGAAACGCTGGGTGGCGGCATCGATAACCGCCTCCCGTATCGAGAGACCATGCCCTTTGCGCTGGTTGGCAAATTCCACTATCAGGATTCCATTTTTGGTGACAATTCCTATCAACGCAATAATTCCGATTTGACTGAAAATATTGAAGGTTTGCCCGAAAAGCCAAAGTGATAATATCGCCCCGGCCAGGGCCAGCGGCACGGTGAACATGATAATGAGGGGGTCACGAAAACTCTCAAACTGGGCCGATAGAATCAGATAGACCAAAACCAGCGCCAGGATGAAGGCAAAAATCAGCGTGTTGGAACTTTCGGCATATTCCTTTGCCGTCCCGGCCAGACTGGTCGAAAAAGACTCGTCAAGGACATCAGATGAGATTTTTCTCATTTCAGCGATACCATCTCCGAGCGTAAAGCCGGCGGCCGGCGATGCCAGGACCGTGGCCGAAACATACCGGTTATAGCGGTACAACTGGGGCGGATTGCTGCGGTATGACATTGTCACCAGATTATCCATCTGAATCAAATCGCCGCGACTGTTCCTGATATATATGGAACTCAAATCGAGCGGCTCATCGCGGTTGACCCGATCGGCCTGAGCAATAACCGAATATTGTTTACCGTTCATGATGAAATAACCGTAGCGCTGACCGCTGTAAAACAACTGGAGCGTTTCCGCTATATCTTTCACGGTCACGCCCAAATCACGGGCGCGCTCCCGATCGATCTGAATGGTCAGTTCCGGTTTATTGAACTTGAGATCCAGATCCGTCACCTGAAAAACGGAATCGGTCTGGACCCTTTCCATGAAGGCCGGAATGACATCTCTCAATTTCTCAAACGACGGGGCCTGTATGACAAATTGAATCGGCAGGCCCCCGCCGCGCCTGCTTCCCCCGATTGTCTGTTCCTGGGTCACGTAGGCCCGGGCAAAAGTGTAATCTTTTAATTGCGCACTGAGCGCATCGGCAATTTGCTGCTGGGTCCGTTTGCGACTGTCAGGCGGTTGGAGGCTGATACGTACAAAACCGCTGTTTACGCCACCCATCCCGGTGACCGATACGATAACATCCTTTTCCGGAATTGTATCGGCCAGGGCCAGGATTTTGGTCATGTAACCGGACATCGCTTCGTACGAAGTTCCTTCCGGAGCCGTGGCACTTATCATTAACCGGCTCTTATCTTCCATCGGGGCGAGTTCCGAGCGTATCAATGAACCCAGTCCCAATATGACGGCCACCGAGATACCCATTATCGCCAGCGCCAGCCAGCGATGATCAACAAAGCGGCGAAGGGTGGTGTTATATCGATTAATCAATCCCGTGAACCATCGTTCACTCAATAGAAAAAGCTTATTTTCATGGGCCGGCTTGTGCAATATCCGGGCGCTCATCATCGGCGTCAGGGTGAGCGATACGAAGGCCGAAATCAGAACCGAACCCGCCACCACCACGCCGAACTCGCGGAATAGGCGTCCGGTCAATCCCTGCAAAAACATTATGGGTAAGAAGACCGACGCCAGCGTTATTGTTGTCGAAATTATGGCAAAGAAAATCTCCCTGGAACCGTCGTGCCCCGCCTGAATGGGGTTGACGCCCCTTTCGATTCTCTTGTAGATATTTTCCAGCACCACGATGGCATCATCGACCACGATCCCGGTCGAAAGAACAATCGCGAGCAGGGTAAGAATATTGATCGAGAATCCCGCCAAATACATGATGAAAAACGAACCAACGAGGGAAATCGGAATGGCCAGCATCGGAATAATGGTTGTCCTCCAGTGGCGCAGGAACGCGAATATCACCAGAAGAACCAGCATGAAGGCTATCAGGATCGTTTCCACGACTTCCGTGATGGCCCGCCGGATATTGGTGGTCGTATCCATGGCGATATTGACCTTGATATCTTCCGGCAATTCTCTTTTCAGTTGATTTACCCGGCGATAAAATTCATTGGCGATAAGAATATGATTCGATCCCGGCTGCGGGATAAGATTCACTGAAACCATCGGTATGCCGCCGTTTCCGCGCAGGATGGATCGCTCGTTCTCCGGCGCCAGGACCGCCTGGCCCACATCCTGAAATTTGACGACGGCGCCGTCGGCCTCCCTGATGATAAGATTGTTGAATTCCTCCGGGGTTGACAAACGGCCGAAGGTACGAATCGAAAGCTCCGTCCCATAACCCTCAATCCGGCCCGACGGCAATTCCACATTTTCGCGGTTCAAAGCGTCCCTGATATCCAGAGGGGTTAAGTCATGCGCGGCCAGGCGGGACGGATCAATCATCAGTTTTATGGCATACTTTTTCTCGCCCCAGACACCGACTTCGCCAACCCCCGGGATAGTCTGCAGGCGCTCTTTGAAGATATCGTTCGCGATGGAAGTCAATTCCAGCATATTCCGCTTATCGCTCTGGAGCGTCATTCCCAAAATCGGGCTGGCATCGGCGTCGGCCTTGGATATTGTCGGCGGGTCGGCGTCAGGAGGAAGGTCATGAACCGCCCGCGAGACTTTGTCCCGAACATCATTGGCCGCGACATCCATATCAACGCCCAGTTCGAATTCGACCGTAATTCGGCTCCGCCCGTCGCTACTGGATGATGTCAGCGAACGTACCCCGGCGATACCATTGATTGATTCTTCGAGCGGCTCGGTAATCTGAGATTCAATAATATCGGCGTTGGCGCCGGTATAACTGGTACTGACCGATATGATCGGCGGATCAACACTGGGATATTCCCGAATACCCAAAAAGTAAAAGCCGATGCCGCCGAAAAGGACGATAAGTATCGATAGAACTATCGAGAGAACTGGGCGATTGATGCTGAGCGAAGAGATATTCATTTATGTCTTGCCGTCAGTCCGCCCTGAGATTCATTATGGTTACCGGCTTTCCATCGGAAAGCTGTAATATCCCCGAGACGATTAAAGTGTCCTCGGAAGCAAGGCCGCCAAGGATTTGAATATCTTTGTCGGTTCTGACCCCGGTTTGAATTGAGGTGCCCCTGGCCAGGCCATTCTTGCAGGTATAAACCATTTCACCGTCAATTTGCGGAATGACCGCTTCCGAAGGAATGATGACGGCATCCGGAACCTTTTCCAGAATGATTTCGATTTTGGCAAAAGCGCCCGGTATCAGCCGGCCCTCCGGATTGGGGATCGCTGCCCGGACCTTGATGGTGCGGGTTTCAGTATCGATTCTTGATTCGGTGGCATAGACGGTGCCGTGATACTCATTTTGATTTTCGCCGACCCTGATGATGACATCGGTTCCCCGTTTCAACTGCCCGGCATATTTTTCAGGCAAAGAAAATTGGATTTTCATCGGGTCGGTATCCTGCATGACAGCCACGAGGGTTCCGGACGTTACATAACCTCCTTTGCTGACATAACGCAAACCGACGATTCCGTCGAAGGGAGCCCTGATTTCCGTTTCCGCAATTTGGGCTTTCAGGGCCTCTTTTTCGGACTGGATCATTTTTAGGTTGTTGAAGACCCTATCATAATCTTCCTGGCTGATGACTTTGATTTCGAGCAGTTTCCGATTTCGCCCCTCTTCATCGGAAGCCTGTTTCTCCTGAACCTCTTTCCCCTGCAGTTGAGCCTGCAATTCCCGGTCATTTATTTTTAGGAGCAACTCGCCCTTATTGACTTTTTTCCCCTCTTCAAAGTAAATTCCGGTTATCAGGCCGGCGATCTCCGGCCGCAGTTCAACTTCCTCGTTGGCCAAGAGTGTCCCAGTGGAATAGATTTTGTTCAGGAAAATCCGGGGACGGATAACCATGGCTTCCACGGAAACGGTTCCTCGATCGCCGCTTACGCCGCGACCCGTCGCTTTGCTGTTTCCATTGCCGCTCCGGCATCCGGATAAAATATCCAAAAGCAATATTGCAGAGAGAAATGCTATCTCAATTATTGACCCGCGCTTCGTTGCCATATAAAACCTTATTAATCCAAATTGTCTGTTACGAAAAAATAATCGCCTGCGACCGATTCACCAACACCTTTATCTCCATAAACTCATTTTGTTACAAAATATATACAAAACTCCCCTCGGAGGCAAATAATCAGGGAATAAAGCGGCAAATCGCCGCCTCTCAGGCAAGGGAACTCCGGCCCGGCGATCGGTGTTTTGCATAATAAAATCGGTTTTAAACCGGGTAACACCGTACTTGAGGAGAAAAGGCCCCATGACATTCCGGAGAAAATCCGTAATTTATGCAGTACTTCCTGTAGTATCCATCTTGGCGCTGTGGCTCGGTTTCTTTCCGAGCGTAATGATGTCGAAAAGTGCTACAGTACAGAATAAAACAGAATCCAATAAGGAAAGCGGTATGACACTGAATAAACTGACTCCTGAAGAAGAACGGGTAATTATCTATAAGGGAACGGAGGCGCCTTTCACGGGCAAATATTACAAAACCACCGCCGCCGGGACCTATGTCTGCAAACAGTGCGGGGCGCCACTGTTTCGTTCCAGTGATAAATTTGACGCCGGCTGCGGTTGGCCCAGTTTTGACGATGAAATCCCCGGGGCAATAAAGAGGACCCTTGATGCCGATGGTGAACGAATGGAGATAACCTGTGCCCGCTGCGGGGCTCATATCGGACACGTTTTTGTCGGGGAGCATCTGACATCGAAAAATACCCGCTATTGCGCCAATTCAATTTCACTGAATTTCATTCCGGCTTCTGCAGAAGTGAAAACCGAGACGGCCTATTTTGCCGGGGGATGTTTCTGGGGAACGGAATATATGCTTCAAAATGAGAAGGGAGTGATTTCGGCCAAGGTCGGTTATATGGGGGGGCATATACCTAATCCCACCTATGAGCAGGTCTGCAGCGATACTACCGGCTACGCGGAAACCGTCGAACTGATTTTTGACCCCGCTCAGACGAGTTATGAAACTCTGGCCCGGCGCTTTTTCGAAATTCATGACCCAACCCAGCTGGATCGTCAGGGCCCGGATGTCGGCGATCAGTACCGTTCGGAAATTTTCTATGCCAGCGAGGCCCAGAAACAGACGGCCGAGAAACTTATTTCGATATTAAAAGATAAGGGCTACAAAGTGGTCACCAAACTGGCCCCGGCGGGAAAATTTTGGGACGCCGAAAAATATCATCAGGATTATTACGAGCACACCGGAAAGCAGCCCTACTGCCATATATATCAGAAGCGGTTTTGACCGCCGAATAATACGGTCTCTCCAAAAATTGGCATTTCTCTTTCGACCGGCATAATACCAAGTCCAAGAAGTGCGCTTTGGACTATTGCGTGGAATTTTCTTTGGCCCGCATTATTTGGTCATAGACCTCTTTGACCCGTTCAATCTGGAAGAATACCGGAAGATTCAAATTCCCTTTGTTGAACATCAGGGCGGCTTTGGCCTGGGGAGATGACTGTATCTCGGATTCGAAAAATATGGAACCCCGGCCGGCGGCATTTTGAAAGAACGAGACATTGCCCAGCTTTTTAAGATCATAACTTAAGACCGATTGATTTTTCCCGCCCCGCACGATCAAGACCCTCCGATCCGTCAGTCCGTACGCCGTATTGGTCCTGTTGCGGGAGTCTGAAAAGAATCGCCCAATCAGCATCAAAAAACCGATTATTATAAAAGGTACCCCGAACAAAACGAAGAACCACGGTGCGCCGCTTTTCCAGGCCCCGAATGTCCAGAAGACAGCGAAACCGGCAAAGGCCAAACTGAAGGGGATCATGAAAAAATCCTGGGGCTGAAGGAAGAACCCCTGGCGGGGCCGGCCGGACCAAATCAGATGCTCCCCCGGCGCCAGAAAAGGGAGGAGCGACTGTTGGGCGATAAAATTGGCCATGGAATCGGCCGTCATCTGGTCCATAGAAGATGTCATGCCTCATACTCCTTTGATTATTCGGTTTATCGGCGGAAAAGTGATAGAATTGACTCAGGGAACAAATCCGGCATAAATTTGAAAGTTGCGTTATTGAAAATTCGATGCTATTTATTCCAGTTCTATGGCGACGATAAAAAATGTATCTCTGCCGGTCCTGACAGCCCTGTCGTTTTCCGGGAGTTTCATCGCGGCCAAATATACCACTTTATACCTGGAGCCCCTTACCACAACCCTTTTTCGGTATATAATCGCTCTCCTGACATTATGGGTAATGGCACTATTTTATCAAAAGCGTTCATTGCTGCGGGTTTTCCGCAGGGACTTGATTAAATTTTTCTTACTCGGCCTGTTCGGAATTGTCGGATACCATTTTTTCTTCTTCTCGAGTCTGAAATATACCGCCGTCGCCAATAGCGCCATCATCAATGCCTTCAATCCGGCCGTGACCGCCCTGATGGCCGGCATCTTTATAAAAGAACGGCTCAACGGGAAAAATTATATGGGCCTGGTCGTGGCCATGGCCGGTGTGATTCTCCTCGTAACCAGAGGGCATGCCGCCAATCTTTTGTATCTCAATTTTAATTTGGGCGACCTGCTGATGTTGGCCGCCGTCGTTTGCTGGGTCATTTATTCGCTTATCGTGAAGACCATTTCTTCGAAATATTCCGGCCTGACTATTACATTTTACGCCGCCCTTTTTGGGGTGGGACAACTATCTCTTCTGGCGTTATCCGAAAATTTGCCCGAGCAGATGGCCCACATATCCGGCGCCGCTATATGGGCTCTTCTTTACATGGGCGTGGTTGCGTCGGGAATAGGGTATCTATTGTTCAATTTATCGATTGCCGCTATTGGCCCGACTCGAACCTCGAGCTTTACCTATAGTCTCGTGCCGATATTTGTCGCAATTCTGGCCCTTGTTTTTTTTGGGGAAGGGATTACCTCTCTCATGATTTTCAGCACTGTTCCAATAATTGCCGGGCTATACCTTTTGGCCATTAACAGAGAACTTTCGGGCCAAAAAATTTATGATTAATTCCCCATAATCCCGTGCCAAAATGCCCTTATTTTTTGAAACCTGAATTGTATCTTTTCGTAATCCATAGTAGAAATTGATCAGGGGCTCAGGATACAGGCCTGTATTCGTGGTTTGGTCCTCATAGGACCGATATCGCCCACCCTCACATAGGATATTCTCATATCGATTTGGATATTTATAGAAAGGTCTTTCTATGCGTGCACAAAAAATAAGAAAAAGATGCCTGATGGCAGTGGTGATGATGTTGGCTTTATCACTCTCAGCCTTGGCCGGCATCAAATCGCAGCCGGTATTTCGCCCCAATCTTGATATTTCCAGAACCGTTGGGGCTATCAATATTGACGGCAATATCAATGATCCAGGTTGGAGGACGGCGGCAAAAATCGATAACTTCGTGGAACGCAATCCGGGGGATAATATTCCGCCCGACGTGGCCACCGAGGTCTATGTCACTTACGATGAGGCTAAACTATATGTGGCATTTATCTGTCAAGATGACCCCAATGAAGTTCGGGCTACAATGAGCCAGCGGGATCAATGGAGCGGGAACGACGGTGTTATCGTCCTGCTTGATACCTATGGCAACGCCGGATGGGCGTATGAATTTTTCGTGAATCCCTACGGGATACAAAAAGATCTTCTGTGGTCGAGCGTGATGGGGATGGAGGATAGCGGATATGATTTGATCTGGGAATCGGCGGCCCAGCGCACGGCATCCGGATATACCGTGGAGATGGCCATTCCTTTTGCCAGCATGCGCTTCCCTGATAAGGATGTTCAGTCCTGGAGAATGGATTTTTGGAGAAATCGGCCGCGGGAAGTGAGCCATCAGTATTCCTGGGCCGCGTATGACCGCAACGAGCAGTGCTGGCCGTGCCAGTGGGGTACAGTCGAGGGGATCGAAAATGTTCATCCCGGCAAAGGGATCGAGATTCTCCCGGCCTATGTGGCCAATCAGACCGGGGAGTTGAATGGTCTCCCGGGGAAAGATCTGAATTTTGAAAATCATGATGCCAAGGGAGAGTTGGCCCTTAATGGGAAATATACAATTTCGTCCGATGTGACCGCTGAAGCCGCCTATAATCCCGATTTCAGTCAGATCGAAGCCGATGCCGCCCAGATTGACATAAATTCGACCATCGCCCTGATGTATCCGGAACGGCGACCTTATTTCCAGGAAGGAAGCGACATCTTTCGGACCATGTTTAACTCCTTCTATACCCGAACGATAAATGACCCGCAATATACCGCCAAAATGACAGGCCGGATGGGGAGGAATACCGTTGGGTTTCTTTTCGCCCGCGACGACAATTCTCCCTACATGATTCCGCTCGACCAAAGCAGTCTGCTATATAACGCCGGCAAAAGCACGGCCAATATCCTGCGGGCTTCGCATTCCTTCGGCCAGAGTTCGCGTTTTGGTTTTATGCTGAACGACCGCCGCTTTGACGGCGGGGGCTCCAATACCGTATTGAGTCTTGATGGCCTGCTTCGCTTGTCCCGGAAATATGCCTTTGATTTTCAATTTATCGGCACTCATACCAAAGAACAGAATAATCCCGGCCTGACCGCCGACGATATGGGCGCCTTCGCTTATTACGGTTTCGATACCACTTTCAATCATGGCAAAAACACCATTGCCCTTGACGGCGAATCATACTTCGGTTCGGCGTTCATCACCCGGCTATATAGCCGGGCCAGGCACCTGAACTGGATGCTCGATTATAATCAATTGGATCGAACCTATCGGACCGAGACTGGGTATGACCCGGTTATCAATCAACGGACCTTTAATCCCTCGGCGTCGTATACCCTTTATTTCAGTAAAGGTCTCCTGCAGAGACTGGTTCCGCATATATCGAAATTCAACCGCTGGGATTTCGACGGGCGCATGGAAAATGACGGGCTGGGTTTTGGTGTCGACGGGATTCTGAACGTCATGCAGGCGTCGTTCGATGTCAATTATAATGTCGCTTCGCGCGCCTACAATTATCAGAGATTCGACGGACTGCGCGATGCTTCGATATTTCTTTCCGGTAGTCTAAGGAACCGCATAAATCTCGGTTTATATTACAACTGGGGACGGGATATAAATTACAGCCGTCTGAAAAAAGGAGACTATGTCAATGGCGGGGTCTCTCTCAGTCTCAAGCCGATTGACAGAATAACGATCGAGCCCAATTTCGATTTCACCCGAATGGTCGCCATTGATAATAAGGCCCGCTACTACAACGGCTATATCACTCGGACCCGAGTTCAATGTCAGGTCACCAAAGAATTGTCGTTCCGCCTGGTGACCCAGTACAATGATTTCGGCCGCAGTTGGGATGTTGACCCCTTGTTGACCTTCCGCGTTAACTCTTTCTCGGTTTTTTACCTCGGCTCGACCTATGACTATGGCGATATCGCCCCGATGCAGAGAAGGGCCCTGAGCCAGAATGATATTCCGACCACCTGGAAGATGACTTCGCGCCAGTATTTTATGAAACTCCAATACCTGTTTCGAACCTAGGGAGGAATGGTTGGAATAGATTTTGTTTAACAGGATTATCAGCAACAAGGAACTTTACCCGGTCGGATATGCTCCCGACCGGGTCTTTTTTTGTGGCCTTCATTATAAGGTCAACTTCCTTTAATAGCGGAAATAGACAAAATTGGGGTGACAAACGGCAATCAAAAGATTTATAATTCGATTGCGGCAATTCGGAGGGAATATTTAAAATTAGGTAGAGTAATACGGGGAATATTGTGAGATTAAAAGCAAATCTGAACTTTCTAATTCTTATCTATGTCGCGGCAATTGGTTTCTTTATCGATAACATGCACCCTTTGGCCCAGACAACAAACCATCTTTCAGGGCCGGAAATCATGGCTAAATTTATCGAAGGGACCGGCGGGCAGGCGGCCTATGACAAAATCAGCAACCGCATTACCTGGTCGACCCTGGATATTGAGGATCAGGGAATGAAGATAGCTATTACTACATATGCCGCCAAGCCCAACAAGATATTGATTGTCATGGATATTCCGGGGGTGGGGAAAGTGGAACGAGGTATGAGTGAAGGCGTTGTCTGGGAGCGAACCCCCAAAGGGGCGGCAATAAAAACCGGACGCGAAATGCAAGAAGGCCTTCGTGATGCCCTTTTCGATAAATTCGCCTATTGGCGGAAAGCCTTCGATGACGTAAAATATGCCGGAGCGGATACAGTCGACGGCCATCCCTGCTATATCGCCATTATGACGCCTCGAATCGGCGATCCTCTCACAGTACATTTCGATCAGACCTCGGGGCTTATCCGGGAAATTGATTTTGCTGTCAATCCCAAGTCCGGCCCCGTGTCGGTATCGCTGACCATGAGTGATTACCGGAGGGTTGACGGTATTCTCACGGCCTTTGAAACCCGCTTGCGCATGATGGATGAGGAGCGCGTGATGATCGTGGATAGCGTAAAACAAAATACAAATATCCCCGACAGCCTGTTCTCTCTGCCATCGGATGTTCGCGCTCTCATGAATGTAAAAAAGTGAATTCGTATCGGTTGTTATGCCTGCCGCTTATAGTGAACGCATCATTAAAATTATCAAGAGAATTCCTCGCGGGAAAATTGCCACCTATGGTCACATCGCCGCCCTGGCCGGGGATCCCCGGGGAGCGCGACAGGTCGTCAGAATTTTGCACACTTCAAGCGACAAGGAGAGACTGCCGTGGCACCGGGTCATCAACAGCCGGGGGAAATTATCCTTGCCGCGAGGAAACGGGTACGAACTTCAGCGGGCCTTACTGGAGAAAGAGGGAATAGTCTTCGGTCTGAATGACACCATTGATCTGGAAAGATTTCTCTGGCGGCCGCGCCGTGCAAAAGAATAGCCGTCGATTCCAAAATAATCCAGCGATTAATTCAGATTATTCAGCCAGAATTGTTGCGGGCGCCTAATCGCCGCCGGAATACCAGTTTTCCGAACCGTGGCACCCGCCGGGGCCGGAGCACTGGTGAGTGGTATTATTGTATGATCCCTGGCCGTTCCAGAAGGATACGGTAAAGACGCCGTCGATATGAGCCCCCGGCCCGGTAATAGCATTTGAACTATTGACCGTGGCGGCATGACATTGATAGCAGGCGATGCTTTCTTCGGTGACATGTTGCTGATGGCGACCCAGAAGCGCCGCCGGGTTACTGCCGATATCGTGGCACGACCCGCACGTCGCCTGCTCATTTGTGTCCCAATGAGGGGTAGTGCTGATACCACCGGAGAAATTGCCGTGACAATATGTGGAAGCGCAGGCGGCCGAATTCCTGTCCCAGGCGGCTCCGCCGTTCAAATTGCTGAACCCGCCCCAGGTAATTTCGGCAACGGAGTCAACATCATAATGACCGGGTGATGTGACGGTCGCCGGAACAATATGACAACTGGCGCACGGAATACCGTCAGAAATGACTCGTCCCTCCAGATGAACGGTATGCGTTCCCACGGCCAGGGTAGTGGTCGCAATTTCACCCCGCAAACCCTTGGGCGGAGCCCCGGTCTGATTATCGACACCGCCGTGGCAATAAACGCACTGATTGGCACCTTGCCCGTGGCACTTATTGCAGATAGAGACATCCCTCGTGAGCGTGTCGGGAACGCCGTTGACATGTAAAGATGAGTCGATAAAATTGAGAAATGTATCAACCGTGGCGGCATGGCAGTCGGCGCAATTCAGACTCGCCGCGGCCACATGAAAATAATGCTTCCAGAGAAGCTGGGCCGGGTCGGCGCCGAAGTCATGGCAGGAGCCGCAATTGGCCTGATTCTTCTTCGTCCAATTGGGTTTGTTGCCGCTTTTGCCCCCGGCAAAATTGCCGTGACAATAAGTGGCGGCGCAACTGCTGTCGGAACGGCTCCAGGAGGCACCCCCGCTCAAATCACTTATACCTCCCCAGGTTATTTCCGCAATGGAATCGGTGTGCGGATGAGCATCGTTCGGAGCATAATCCAGATGGGCGGAGTCGGAAACAAATATCGGAACATGGTGGCAACTATTGCAGGGCATACCGCCGGCCATCCAGGAACCGTGCAGGTGAATAGTATGGGCGCCGACCGCAAGGGTACTATCCGAGATTTCTCCTCTTAGGCCATAGGGCGGAGCACCGGATTTATCATTGGCGTTATATCCGCCGTGACAGTGAACACACATATCGGTGCTGTTCTGATGACAATAAATGCAGGAGACATTGACCAATCCGCCGTTGAAATCGCTTCCATGACATTTTATGCAACTTTGCGTGCCGTTGGTCAGAACCACTTTACCGTGAAAGTCCTGCGATGATATTTCCATCCAGGCGGCAGGGTGAGTGCTGGGAAGAGAGGAGGGGTTGCGGTCATTGCTGCAGCCGGCGATAGCGGCAATAATGAGCCCGAGAATGACGAGCCCGCCGAATCGGAGTGCTTTCTTGGCCGAAATGATCATTTTTGCTTTTCTCATGTCAGCGTCTCTCGGCGCCGTGGCAGTAGCCGCAGAAGCCCTGTCCGGCCTGGTGGGTGTTCAGATGACATTGATAGCAATAGTAATTCTCATCTTCATGCCACGGCCCATGCGATGATAGGGGACCGCTGTCAATATGTATTCGCGGATCGGTTCCTTTGATACCATCAAAATCGCGGTGGCACCCTCCCCGGGCGCAGGTCGGGTCGGAATTGTCATGGCAGGAGGCGCAGTTTTCGACATCGTTCCGGGCGGCCGCGCCGTGTTCAATGCGCCAGGAAACGGTGGAATGATTCAAGGGCATCCGCAGACCGGCATTATGGCAATTATCGCAGAATGATTTTGTTTCGTGGCACTTGCGGCAATCGGCCGATTTGCTCTGGGCGTCGAGGCCGTGAGTGAATTGATAATTCAAATCATGAATTCGACCTGTGATATTATCGCCGCGATGGCAATCGGTGCAATACGACTCCTGCCGGTGGCAAATATTGCACCACTCGCGGTTGTTTGTGGCCCGATCGCCGTGGTTGTGGCGCCAGTCGGAGGGGTGAATATCGCTCAGGGTTATTTTGTCGGCATGGCACAAGGAGCATTCGTTGCGGTATTTTTTGCCATCATGACAATCGTAGCATCTATTCATGTCCGGCAAATGCTCCAGAAAGGCGGTTCCCGGCTTGCCGAGATCAGAGTGACAACGGGAACAATCCTGACCGCGGGATAGATGTGCTTTGTGGCTGAAAATTAGTAAACGCTCGACTTTTCCGAACCCAAACGGTTTTTTCACGTTATGGTGGCACATGCCGCAACGGGTGCTGTCTTTGACGGCATCATGACAACTGCCGCAAACGCTCATCTTCGGCAGATTGACATCCGCGGCGGCCGTGCTGTTATATACCGTACCGTGGCACAATTCACAATCAACTCCGGCGCTGTCGGCGTGCAGGGAGTGGGAGAAAATTATATCATCGAGAGACGCCAAATTGGCAGGCGTATTATATACGGGAAAGGCGGAGGTCCCCGCTACGAGCCATATACTGAGCAGAATACCTGTTATCATCGCAAATTATCTCCCCCCGCGACCAAATGAAAAATCCTTGGCGAGTTTGACATAGATACGGGTTTCCTCGGTCATGACGGCATTTTTGAGATACTGCCCTTCGACTCGGGCCGTAAGTCCGTTTGCCGGCCGCCAAAGAATTCCGGCCTGTGAAGAATAAGAGTCGTTTCGGTCCGGCTGTTCTTTCTGAACCTTATAGCGACCGAGATTGGCCGAGGCATAGGTTTCCCATCGGGCATTGAGTCGAAGGTTCAATAAGAGAAAGAGGCCGTCATTGATGCCGGCGTAACCGGTTTGATGACGCCAGCCAATGTTGTACCAGGCCCCGATAAATCCGATTTGGAGATTCCAGGCGTTATCGTTATCAAATATTGTTCCCATTAAGCGGGCGTCAAAATTCAAATTTTTTATTATGGTACGCCGGCCGTTCAGTCGGAATTCGCGATATCGATTGTAATTGATTATGCCGAATATAGTATTGTCCGAAACGGACGGTTCACGCCAGAGGAATTCCCCCTCAAAATACCAGCGATACGGCTGAAAGGAAATTCTCCCCAGAAGTTCCGCCATACTGGAGCGATTGAGATTGTAAGCGGCTCGCCCGAAAAAACGCCATTGTGCGACAACTTGTTCGATATCGACAGCCGCCCGTTTTATTTCACTGTATCCGTCAAGTCGGCGGCTGAGCAAATTTAAGCCGATTCTCGTTGATCGGTCCGGATTTATGGAAAGTCTTCCGCCGAACGAGCCGAAATCGGCGATTTTTCGAATTTTTTTCGGTTCCGCCGAAGAAACCGCGCTGCCTCCGAACAGTTCGATTTGAGCCTGCGGAACAATGACATACTTGGCCCTGATTCCATCCATCAGGAGACTCCCGGCCCCGTTATATACGAATTGCCGACCCAGGTAAAAATGGCTTCGCGATGGAACATTGGCGAGATGAAGGTAAGTATTATAAAAGAAAATCTGCGGGTCGGTGGCCAGCTTGGTTTTCAGATCGGTGGTCCAGCGGAAATTGGTATATAAATCAAGAGTACGGCTTCTCTTTCCGCGCCAGAGGCCAAAATCGGCGTTCAATCCGGCATAAGGACGGTAATGATTCAACCCCGGTTCCTTATAGCCATAAAATTCGGAAAAAATACTCCCCCGCAAATCCATAGCCCGTGCGGAGCCGGCCGGATGCATAGATAACACTACTGCAATAATAATGGCTAATATTGTAGGTTTCAGCAGATATGACCTTTGCCGCTCGTTTTTTGTCATTGACAACCTGTATTTTGCCATCAATTCGATATAAAAATTAAAAGTATGCTGCAGTTATCGGGTAAACTCTTCCCCTAATTTAGGATTTTTTATTTAAAAGAAAAGCAAATTGTTGGGATTATGGATTTAAAAGGGACATTATAATAATAATTCGAATTTCCCTAATTCAAAATGCAACCATTACATGGCCAATTCGTCTTATAAACTATTATGAAAATCGTGCCGCCTGTATTAAATTTGAAAGGCTTTAGTTTTCCGACTTTGAGGTCATGGACGGGATGTCTGATGATTACTGGATGAAAACCGTTGACCTGCGGCGATATTATCGTCGCGGGCATTATGAAGTCAAGGCTCTTGACGGTGTCAGTCTGGGGCTGAATCGCGGCGATTTTGCGGCAATCGTCGGTTCCTCGGGGTCGGGCAAATCGACTCTTCTGAACCTAATGGCCGGGTTGGACACCCCCACCTCCGGTTCTGTTGAGCTGGAGGGGCGACGGCTTTCTTCGATGTCGCGCAAAGAATTAGCCGCCTATCGGGGGCATAAAGTGGGGATGATTTTTCAATCTTTCAATCTCATCTCTCATTATTCGGCCCTGCAGAATGTGGAAACAGCTCTCTATTTCAATGGGACATCCCCTCGTGAGAGACGAAACCGGGCCTCAGCCGTCCTGGAAAAATTGGGCCTGGCTGACAGGATCTCGCATCGCCCGGCCGATTTGTCCGGAGGGGAACAACAGCGGGTGGCAATTGCCCGCGCCATTGTTAAGGACCCGGAAATTCTCTTTGCCGACGAGCCTACCGGCAATCTCGATATAGATAATACTCTTCAGATTACGCAGTTGCTGGCGGATCTGAACCGGGACGGGTTGACCATTGTCATGGTGACCCACAATTTGGAAATGGCCGGGGAATTTGCTCATACGGTCATGCGAATGCACTACGGCAAAATAACGGAAGAGGGAATAAGGCAATGACCTTCCGTGACCTGATCATTGTATCCCTGGGAAACCTGACGCGCATGAAGTTGCGGACCTTCCTTACCGTCTCGGGCGTTTTGATCGCCATTGCGGCCTTTGTTTCGATGCTTTCGTTCGGGGCGGGCAATCAGGCGTACGTTTCAAAACAGTTTGACGAACTGGGCCTTTTCAACACCATGCAAGTTTATCCCAAATCAAAAAGCGATACGGCCGCCGCCAACGGAAAAAACCTTGATTATGCCGCTATAGAACGTCTGGCCCAGTTGCCCGGGGTCAATCTGGCCTATCCCTATGATGCTTTTTCGGTCTCGGCCCGGATGGGTGATTCCATAGTGGATGTCAAAGCCCAGGCCTTGCCGGCCGGGGCGATTAAGACCAAACTCTTCTCGCAACTTCGCGCCGGAGTTTCCTTCTCCGGTGATACTACTTCGCAGGCGATGTTGAGTGAATCATTTTTGAAAAAGATCGGCATTGCTGACCCGGACTCGGCGCTTGGCAAGCAGTTGATAATTTCCATGAAGATTTCTACGATTGACAGCGGACTTGGATATGTCATCAAAGGATTGCGAGAGAGGGGAAGAGCCCTTTTCGACACTATCGACTTTGATTCGTTACTTATCGCGAAATATAGAAATCGTCTTATTCAAACCGAGGTCAACGGAGTCGCCAGGCAATTCATGAACGGCTTCCTGAATGCCCGGGAAACGATTTCGGATACGCTCACGATATGCGGGATTCTTTCCCAGAAAAGAATGGGGAGAATAAAAATCGAATCGATTGTCGTCCCGACAAAAACCGCCCTCCGTTTCAACTCCGCCGGATTTTCGAGCGACCCAACGCAACTTTTCCAGGCCATGAGCAGTGGAACCATTTTTGCCGCGGCCGGAGATTCCGCAGGACGAAGTTTTCCCGAAGTGACCCTGGACCTTGACGCCCATATGCCGTACAAGCCGATAAAAGATTCAGTGGAAGCAATGGGTTTCCGGGCCTTCAGCTTTGCCGAGCAATTTGACCAGATCCGCAAGATGTTTGTCTATTTCGATATGGCTCTCGCCTTGATAGGTCTGATTGCCCTGACTACCGCTTCGCTGGGGATCGTTAATACCATGGTAATGTCCATCTTAGAAAGAAAAAAAGAAATCGGCGTCTTAAAATCGCTTGGTGCCGATGATAACGATATTCGATTGCTCTTCCTGGTGGAATCGGGCGTTATCGGGGAGATCGGAGCAATCGCCGGGATCATACTGGGATGGCTGATTAGCCGGGCCGCCTCCGGAGTGGCCCAGTATTATATGATTAAAGAGGGCGTACCGGCGGCCGAATTATTTGCTCTACCACCCTGGCTCATACTGATTGCTCTGTCGATCGGGATTGTGGTAAGTGTCCTGGCGGGGTTGTACCCGGCGGCGCGGGCGGCCCATGTCGATCCGGTCGAAGCCCTGCGCGCCGAATAGTCATATTGGCCGTTTTGTACCGCCATACGACATAGCCGGCCGATTCACTAATTCTTCAACATTCGCTTGCCAATTTTCGTCCTGTTATATAGATTGAAATGGAGAAAGTCCAAGTTTCCGTGTCAATAGCTGGGAGCATGAGGGTGTGTCCTTCAAAGTAATCTTCTTCGCAATATTTATTTCATTTCTCTTGGTATGCACGACCTGGTCGCAGATCGAATCAAAAAGAGAATCATCGAGAGGTGCCATCCGAGGAAAGGTAATCGATATTCAAACCAAAGCTCCGATTGAAGGGGTCTCGGTTCTGATATCCGGGACGAAAATTGGCGCGGCCACCGATAAAAACGGAGAATTCCATTTGCGGGATATCAAAGTCGGGAATGTCGTCCTGCTTTTCCGGAGTATTGCCTATGAGCCGGTGGCCATTCCCGATATAGTCGTCAAACCGGGTAGAACCGTTTTTGTCGATGCCGAAATGAAGTCCACCACTATAAAGCTGAAAGGGATGGTCGTTCGGACCGATTATTTTTCATCGAATGCCGATGAGATCGGAAACAATATTTCTTTCTCCAAAGAAGAAATCAGGCGGTCGCCCGGATCTTTCGGCGACATTTCCAGAATAGTCAACGTCCTGACCAGTGTTTCCAAAGTGGATGATATTTACAATGCCTTGCTGGTTCGAGGCGGATCGGCCCTGGAGAACGGCTACTATCTGGACAATATAGAAATTCCCAATATCAATCATTTCCCGATTAAAGGGAGTTCCGGCGGACCTATAAATTTAATTAATATCGATTTTCTGAAAGCCGTCAATTTCTCGGCCGGGGGATTCCCCGCAGAGTACGGGGATCGGCTGTCGTCGGAGACGGATCTGGAATTTCGCGAAGGCAATCGGGATGAATTTAACGGTCAGGCTTCTCTGGATTTGTCCGGCTTTTCGCTTGAAAGCGAGGGGCCCCTGCCGAAAAGGCGGGGCTCATGGCTTCTCTCCTTACGGCACAGTTCCATTGATATACTGGCTCATGCCCTGGGATATGACGTTGTGCCCGATTACAGCGATATGCAATGGAAGATATCGTACGACATTTCCCGATCCAACAACCTTTCATTCATCGGCGTCGGCGGCAAGGATTATTTTGATATCAGCCGTGATGAAGCCGCCGAAAAGGGTCTGGATTGGGGGAACTGGAAAGGAAATGAATTTACGGCCGGCGTGAATTGGAGAGCCCTTTGGGGGCGGATGGGATACTCGAATACTTCGGCTTCTCTGGTCTCCACGAAATTGAATAATCGCTTCTTCTGGACAAAAAGCGGTAATTTGGAGTCCGAAACCAATTCAGCGGAGCGGGCTTTTCAGTTTCGCAACAGCAGTGCCTTCGCCATAAGCAGTCATCTTTTTCTGAAGTGCGGCTTTGACACCAAGTTTATTGAAAACAGATATATGTATTTCATTGGTCGTCACTATGATTACCTCGGCCATTCCGTGCAGGAAATTAGGATAGACGAAAAAGCAAAAACCCGCAAGGATGCCGCTTTTGCCAGTGTGACCATTCGATTGGGTCATCAGTTTAACTTAACTTCCGGGGGCCGGTACGAATATTTCAGATATAATTCCCATTCTCATCTGTCCGCGCGAATATCATTCGACTGGGTTCTTTCTTCTTTACTGAATTTGAACGGTGCTTTCGGCGATTACTATCAGACCTTGCCGTTGGACTTGCTTGTCCAGGCCCCCGGGCATCGCTATTTGAAGGAGCCGATGGCCCGCCATTATATTCTCGGGCTGGGTCTGAGCCTGGCTGACGATACCAGATTGAAATTGGAGGCCTACTACAAAGATTATCACAATATGCCGCTCGACCCGACACAGCCGGAGTTATATATTCTCGATGAAGTCCTATATCGGAATTACCCGTCGATCCACCAGGTTATCAGGGATAATGGTCGCGCCCGGGCATATGGATGCGAATTGACTCTTCAAAAAAAGATGGCGCGGGGTCTATATGGATTGGCCAGCGCGGCTCTATCACGGTCCAGATATCGCGGCTACGATGGCGTCTGGAGGCGAAGAGTTGTCGAAAACGGAATACTTTTCGGGGTCGAAGGCGGATATCGCCCCAACGACAAGTGGGAAATCAGTTTGCGTTGGATTTTCGCCGGTGGCCCTCCCTATACTCCTTTTGATGAGAATCTGTCAGAACGATATGGTGGTGAAATTATTGATCGCAATAATGTCAATACTCTTGACTATCCCGATTATCATTCCCTAAATGTGCGGGTCGACCGATATTTCAATTTCCATGGATCCAATTTAATTCTGTATGCCTCAGTGTGGAATGTTTATAACAGAAAAAATGTGCTGGCCTATTCCTGGGATGTCGATGAGGAATGCGTCAAAATAAATTATCAGATCGGGTTCCTCCCGATCGCGGGAATAAAATATGAATTTTAGCCGCTTGCGGTTATCGGGTTCATTTTTTTGAGGAAGAAAAAGAGGAACCATTTGACTCGGGCGGTGTTATGACGGAAAACGTAGATGAGTGGAGCCATAATGTTTTATCTGCCAATCATACTGGGTAGCACCCGCCGGGGAAGACAAAGCCCCAAAGTAGCCCGGTTTATTTATAAACATCTGTCTCAAACCGGCCGGGTCACGACCGAAATTTTGGATCTTCAGGAATATAATTTCCCCATGATGGAAGAAAGGCTTCGGTTACGCGATGATCCGCCGCCGCGTCTTCAGGAATTCGCCGACAAAGTTAACAGCGCCGACGGACTGGTGATTGTGACCCCGGAGTACAACAACGGTTACCCGGCTCCTTTGAAAAACGCCCTCGATTATCTTCTGCCGGAGTTCAAGCGAAAGCCGATCGGGATTATATCCGTCTCCGGAGGGCCCTTCGGCGGTTTAAACGCCCTGGCCCAGTTGCGCTTGGTTCTATTGATGATGGGCGCGATTCCGCTCCCTCTGCGCTTTCCGGTGATGAATATTCGGGAGAGTTTTAATGATGACGGCACGCCTAATGATGAGCGCTACAACAAATCGGCCGCGGCCTTTATTGAGGAATTGCTGTGGTTGACCGAAGCCGTGGCCGTGCAAAAATCAAAGACCCAATAGTCGCCGCCCGGCGACAATCACAAATGAATAATGTCTTCATCGTGATACAACGAGATGAAGAGCATCAAGTAATCACGAATATGTCTGGTGATCAGGAAATTATTCCTGATATGTTCGCGGCCGTTGGCCCCCAATTTTTCCGCATACTCAGGTTCATTTAAAAGTTGCTTTAAATAGTAGGCCGTTCCCTCTATGGAATATGTCAAGATGCCGGAATACTTGTGTGTTATCTGAAGCGGAATTCCCCCGACCGCCGAGGCAATGACCGGCCGTCCTTTCCAGAGGGCTTCGGCAACGGTCAGTCCGAAACCTTCTTTCAGAGATTTCTGGAGAACCACCGCCGACGCCCGTTGCAGGGCATTGATTTCGATATCGCTCGAGGGCGGAAGAAAGATAACATGAATATCGGGATCGTCGGCCGCCGCCGCATGGACTTCTTCCAGGACTTTCGCTCCTTCCGGGTCATCGGTGGCACCACCACCCGCCAGAATCAGTTGACAATCGGTGTACTTTTTGACCATTTTAAATACCTTAATGACCCCGACCGGGTCTTTAAGATAATCGAAGCGCGAAATTTGCGTTATTATGGGGCGCGATCTATCCAATTGAAAGCGGTCCAGGACCTCCTGGATCTGCTCCTCCGAGAGTTCCTTGTTTTTGTCGCTTAAGGGATCAATCGATGGTGAAATAAGCATCTGCGGAATCGAAAGTTCCCTCGAAAACGAGGGAGCGGAAAAGACCGCTGAATCATACTGCTCGATATAATTTTTCAGAAAATTCATAACCCCCGGTTCCGGCTCGGTGAAATCGATATGACATCGCCAGATCCATTTTTTCCCCAGTTCTTGCCTTTTTTCAATTAGAATTATCGGCTGAGGGTCATGCACAAAGACAATATCTCCCACGAAATTTATTTCCGAGGCGTTCTCGCGATTAACTTGCGCGAAATATTCCAGATCTTCTTGCGAAATCTGGACATCGGCGCCGTGCAACGCATTGTGCATGCTCTTTGTTATACTGAAAAATCTCTCATTACCCTTAATGACATCCCACCGGGCATCCACTCCCAGTTGACGCAGCAACGGCACCATGCGGGTAAGAATTTCCGCCACGCCGCCCCCGACCGGGGTCGAATTGATATTCTGAACGACTTTGTCGCGAAGATGCCCCGCAAAAATATATAATTCATCAATTACACTCTGCCCCACGATATCGACATATTCATTAATTTCAGACATATTTCCCCACGATTTCAATAATGCGTTCGCGCAGACCCTCGAGGGTCATGGTATAGGGATCGAGGCGGGAGATATTCAGAGCCGCCTTTTCCAGGCCATTGCTTCTCAACCATATGGCAAAGTCATTGGCGCCGTTGGTCAGGCGCATACGAGCCTCAAAAACGTGATAATAAAGGGAATTCACGCTTATATTTTTAAGGCAGTCGACGAATTCGGGAACGCTTGCCGCGTGACAGTGTGTCGGGGTAACGACGGTTATGCAGCTCATGAAATGAAATTCATGCCCTTCGGGAACTTCGGAGACCGGGCCGTTGCGGCCGTTATATTTCTCCAATTTGCGAATAAATTCGCTCCGCAAATCTTCCAAATCCTTGAATGT
Organism: Candidatus Zixiibacteriota bacterium; assembly: GCA_900498245.1. Lineage (NCBI taxonomy): Bacteria > Pseudomonadati > Candidatus Zixiibacteriota > Candidatus Zixiibacteriota bacterium. The sequence continues at coordinate 3,374,975 of LS998015.1, read as the reverse complement.
GATAATATCAACGCTGGCCAGAGCCTCCCCCAATTCCCTTCGGCCCAGAATATTGGATACCCAATAAGCGAAATCATTGGTCGGCTCCGGCGACAGGTAGTTATGCTGGCGCAAGAAATGATGGGTATGATAATATATTGAGGAGGTCGGAACTTTTCTGATTCCCTCGGTCAGTTCCGCGGCATTTTTGGCTTTTGTTCCCAGCAGGCGAACGAGGTGCGCCTGAGTGTAAAAATTGAATGGGGCCGTCATTTTATCATTCCTTCGATCAGTTCGCGAACTTCACGATAATTGTGAAGGTTGAATTTGGCGAAAGACTGCGTCATGCCGACGCGAATGGAATAGGCTGTTTCCGGCAGGGCGCGGAAAAGATCCTCATCGGTCCAGTCGTCGCCGATTGCCATTATAAAATCAAAATTGTCTTTGTTTATCCAGTACGGTACTATCGAACCCTTGTTGATACCGGCGTTGCGAACTTCGAGGACCTTTTTCCCCTGAAGGATCTGCACATTGATGTTGGCGGTCAGGTTGATGAGGTCATCGAGCAGTTCATTGGCCAGACTGCCGCTCTGTTCGGGGTCGCTGTTCCGATAGTGCCAGGCGATTGAAAACTCTTTTTCTTCGATGAAGGCCCCGGGCAGGCGATCGGCATAGGTTTCCAGAATGGGCAGGAGCCAGATTTTCCAGTCATTGTTCAAGGGCATCGGTGTTTTCCAGTCGCCGTCCTTTTCCTTGAGCCAGGCGCCGTGCTCGGTGGCGAGATTCAGAGGAATATCGCTGAACCATTTTTCCAGATGATTTCTGTCACGGCCCGTGATCAACACCACTTCATTTTTGCTCTCCCCTGTCAGCGACCGCAGGGAATTCAAGAGCTGCTGATCGGGGGCAGCCATCTCCGGGCTGGCGGCGAACGGAACCAGTGTCCCGTCATAATCGAGAAAAATAAGGCGGCGCCGTCCGGATTTGTAATCGCCCACAAGTTTCTCGCCGGCGGTGCGGCGCAACAGACGGGCGTCGAATTGCTTTTGGGTTTCTTTTACCTGAAACAGCGTCTTGATGAATTCTTCCGCCCAGCGAGTGATATCATAACGAGCCAGGCGATGCTGCATGATAGAGTTCCTCCGCACCTGTTCGCTTTCGGGCATATCCAGGGCTTCGGAGATTGCCGCCGCTATTTCTTCGGCATTATTGGGATTCATGATAATTGCCTCGCGAAGTTCTTTCGCGGCGCCGGCCATTTCGCTCAATATGAGAACGCCTTTGCCGTCTGTCCGCGAAGCGATATATTCCTTGGCGATTAAATTCATTCCGTCTCTCAAGGGGGTTACGAGAATTATATCGCTGACTCCGTAAGTAGCCAGAAGCGGTTCCAGCGGAAGACTCCGATATAAGTAATTGATCGGCGTCCAGCTGACCGTCCCGAAACGGCCGTTAATTTTCCCGACGGCCTTATCGATATCATTCTTCATGTTTTGGTATTGAACAACGCCGATGCGGGAGGGAACTACAACCAACAGCAAAACGACTTTTTCCCGCCACTGCGGATAATTTTTCAAAAAGATCTCGTATCCGAGCAATCTATTAATTATCCCTTTGCTGTAGTCAAGGCGATCGATCGATAAAATCACTTTGGCATCTTTCATGGCTTGCCTGAAGGCCGTCTTTTCGGTTTGCACTTCGGATGAAAGGGCGGTCTCTCGATATTTCTGGAAATCAATACCCATAGGAAAAGTGTCGGCGCGAATGACTCGATCTTCAGTGATAATGCGGCCGATCTGAGGTTCATGCCCGATAATTCTTAGGACGCAGCGAAGGAAATATTGGGTGTAATCATGCGTGTGAAAACCCAGCAGGTCGGCACCCAGAAGGCCCTCCAGTATTTCGCGCCGCCAGCTTGGAGGGAGAAGGCGATAAATTTCAAATGAAGGAAAAGGTATATGAAGGAAAAAACCGATCGCCAATTGCGGCAGGCGCTCTCGAAGCAATTTGGGTAGAAGCATCAAATGATAGTCATGAATCCAAACCACGTCATCGGGCTGAACCACCTCGAGAATGGCCCGGCAAAAAGCCTCATTTACAATTCGGTAACTTTCCCAGTATTCCGGTTCGTGTTCGGCGTAAGTGGGGAAATAGTGGAAGAGCGGCCAGATCGTCTTATTGCAGAACCCATGGTAGAATTTGTCCATCGCTACATTAGACAAGAAAACCGGATAGGAATTATTTTCGGACCGCAGTCTCTCCCTGACTTTGGGCATTGATGGCTCCGATATCGTACCCCCCGGCCAGCCGATCCAGATATATTCGGTCGGTCCTGACGGATTTTTCCCCAGCGAATCCAGATAGGATCGCAGGCCGGATATGAGACCGCCGGCGCTCTCTTTATATTGGAGCCGCCCGTTTTGTTCCAGGACCGTGACGGGTAATCTGTTGGAAGCAATAATTAATCGCATTTCAAACTCAAATGTTATACGATTTGATTTAGCCCAGCGAACCAAAAACGATGGAGCGCTTAAAATCGCGATGGCAGTTCTTTTTTTGAAGAAAGTAAATGGAATCCATTATGTCAACCGCTTATTTCCTCGGCGATCACTGCAATTCAACTCATATCAACCGGTTATTTCTCCGAAAAGCGATTAATAAAGCGGAGCTTTTCTATCTCACAAAGAACTTGAATCATACCGGATATTGATTTAAATTAGCATCCCAAACCAATTTTAAATGGGATAGAATATGGCGGAACAATATATTTTTACGATGCTCGGTCTGAATAAATTTTACGGGCAGAAACAGGTCCTCAAAGATATTTATCTTTCCTTCTTTCCCGGCGCCAAGATCGGCATTGTCGGGGAAAACGGATCGGGAAAATCGACCGTCCTTAAGATTATGGGGGGACTCGATGATAATTTTCAGGGAAAGGCCGAGTTGAGTCAGGGGTACCGCTCCGGAATTGTCAATCAGGACCCTCTGCTGGACATGGACCTGACGGTCCGTCAAACCCTGGAAGGGGCCTTTTCCAAAACCATGGCGCTTCTTGACGAGTATAATTCACTCACGGAAAAACTGGCGGAGCCGTTATCCGATGATGAGATGCAGAAGGCCATGGATCGGATGGGTGAGTTGCAGGACAAACTTGATGCTTCCGACGCCTGGAACCTGGATCAGAAATTAAAATTGGCCAGTGATGCTCTCTGTCTTCCTGATGATGATCGTCTAATAAAGACTCTCAGCGGTGGCGAGAAAAGGCGCGTGGCGCTCTGCAAGGCACTTCTGGAGCAGCCGGATCTGCTTCTTCTCGATGAGCCGACCAACCATCTCGACGCCGAGACGGTCGATTGGCTGGAAAATCAGTTGAAAGATTACCCCGGCACCGTAATTATCGTGACCCACGACCGCTATTTTCTGGATAATATCACGCGATGGATTCTGGAACTGGAGAGCGGACGGGGGATACCGTACGAGGGGAACTACTCCTCCTGGCTGGAACAAAAACTGGAAAAATTATCAAAAGACGAAAAGAAAGATTCACCCCGCGCCCGGGCCCTGGGACGCGAATTGGCCTGGATAAGAATGAGCAACAAGGAACGGCACGAACTTTCCCGCAACCGCTTGATAGAATATGAACAATTGATAGCGCGGGAAGCGGCCGCGGACAAAGATGACGGAACGGTAATTCAGATTGCCCCCGGCCCGGAACTGGGCCACCAGGTGGTGGAATTTAAAAATGTTTCCAAGCAATTGGGAAATAATCTTCTCTTTGAAAATTTAAGTTTCATTATTCCTCGTTCCGCAATTGTCGGTGTCATCGGACCGAACGGCACCGGAAAAACAACCCTTTTCCGTATGATTGTCGGCGAGGAAAAGCCTGACAAGGGAGACGCCGTTGTCGGACAAACCGTCAAACTGGCCTATGTCGATCAAGATCGTTCTTTTCTGGAGGGGGATAAGTCACTGGTGGCCGAAATTGGTGAGGGACTCGATGAGATCATGCTGGGAAAAAGAGCCGTCCCGGTGCGGCAATATCTGGCCCGCTTCGGATTCAAGGGCCCCGATCAGCAAAAAACCATTGCGGAACTCTCCGGCGGCGAAAGAAACCGCGCCCATCTGGCCAAGGTCCTGAAAGTCGGCGGCAATCTGCTTCTCCTCGATGAACCGACCAACGATCTCGATGTCAATACGCTGCGCATGCTCGAAGAGGCGGTGCTCAACTTCGGGGGCTCGGTGATGGTTATAAGCCACGATCGGTTTTTTCTCAACCGCATTTGTACCCATGTGCTGGTTTTCGAAGGCGAGGGCAAGGTTCGCTTCTTCGAGGGCAACTATCAGGAATATGAAGAATGGCGGGTCAAGGAATTGGGCGGGAAACTGCTGGATAATCGACGCAATCGCTATCGAAAACTTATTAAAGCGTGAATTACTCTGTCAGATGATGGCGTTGAACAGGTAACCTACAACTATAATCGCTACGGCGACAATTCCGAAAAAAGTTGCCAAAAGCCTGGTCTTCAATACGTTTTTGAGAATTATTGCTTCCGGCAGGGAAAGCGCCGTGACCGCCATCATGAAAGCCAAGACCGTCCCGAATGCCATCCCTTTCTCCATCAGAGCATGAACAATCGGAATAATCCCAGCGGCATTGCTGTAAAGGGGAACCCCGATCAGGACTGCTATCGGCACCCCCAAGGGATTGTCCGGCCCGGCATATTTGAGAAGAAATCCTTCCGGCGCGTATCCATGAATAAATCCGCCGATCCCGATCCCGATTATGACATACAACCATATTTTTTTGAAGAGTGTTTGGGTGTACTCCCGGGCGTAGGTAATCCTTGCCTTCCATCCTAATTTTTCTTCGTTCCCGTTCCCGACTTTTATTTGATAGACATAATCCTGCACATACCGCTCCATTTTTAATCGTCCAATTACGATACCCGACGTTATCGCCACAAATAGACCGGTCCCGATATAAATCAGGGCGATTTTCCAGCCGAACAGCCCCCAGAGAAGGATCAGGGCGACTTCATTGACCATCGGTGATGAAATCAAAAAGGAAATTGTGACGCCCAAGGGCACCCCCGATTCCACAAAACCGATAAACAGCGGCACCGCCGAGCAGGAACAAAAGGGCGTGACAACCCCCAGAAGCGCCGCGAGCACATTGCCTATATATACCCGGCGGTGGGAAAGAAGACGGCGGGTTTTTTCAGGTGGAAATAGAGAACGAATAACCGCGACCGCAAAAATTATAGTAATGAGAAGCAGAAATATCTTGATGGTATCATAGATAAAGAAGTCGAGCGCCTCACCCAGACGACTGCCGGGTGTAAGCCCCAGAACGGTAAAGACCAGAAAATCGGCAAATTGCTTCAGCATATAATTAAAACCGGGTCCTAATATAATGGCAATTTGGCCAAATGGCCAAATATATTTTCGGTGCCATGAGATTTTTCTTGACGCGCCGCGAAAATCTTTTATTTTTTGGTAAATTGGCCAAATGGCCAATTATATGCTGAAGGAGAATTGATGGATTCCCGAACCCAAGCCCGACTGGAGGCCCGAGCCGGCATTATTAAAGCCCTGGCTCATCCCACCCGGCTCTTTTTGGTCGAAATCCTATCCAAGAATGAGATGTGTGTCAACGAGTTAACCAGTATGATTGGCGCCGATATTTCCACTGTTTCCAGACATTTATCGGTCCTCAAAGCGGCTGGAATTGTCGGGACGGAAAAGCGCGGCGCCCAGGTTTATTACCGGCTCAAGGTCCCGTGCATTTTGAATTTCTTCGGCTGTGTCGAGGAAGTGATAAAAACCTCTGTTAAGGATCAAAAACGGCATTTATTGCCGATCATTAAATGACATATCAATTATTAAGGAGTATATGAAAAAATTAGAAATTCTTGGCGCCGGCTGCGCCCGGTGCGTGAAATTGGCGGAATTGACTGATGCCGCCGCCAAATCGCTGGGAATGGAATATACTTTGGAAAAAGTTACCGATATTCAAAAAATCATGGCTTACGGAGTCATGGCCACGCCGGCTCTGGTGGTCGACGGCAAAGTCATGTTCTCCGGCAAAGTCCCGCCGGTGGACGACATTAAAAAATTTATTTCCTAATCTGACTCAGGGAGTGCTTTTAATGAAGATCAAATTGAATCTATCGCTGCTTGTGACGGGGATGATGCTGGCGATGGCCAATTGCGCAATTGCCGCCGATTCAACTGAAGCCGCTGCCTCATCGCCTCAGGCCGTACAGGCCATTACCCCCGATTCGGCCCATCAGGTGATTGCCTATTATTTTCATGGCACCCGTCGTTGTTCCAATTGCATTAAGATTGAAAAATATACCCATGAAGCTATCGACTCGGCTTTTTCCGATGCTTTGAAGGACGGTCATCTGGTCTGGAGGGTACTTAATACTGACGAAGATTCCAACGCCCACTTTGTCGATGATTATCAACTTTACACGAAATCGGTCGTTCTCGTCGATTTGCATCACGGTAAGCAGGTTCGCTGGAAAAATCTGGAAAAGGTCTGGGAGCATCTTGATGATGAATCCGCGTTCAAGCAATATATTCGTGATGAAGCGGCTCTCTTTCTAAAAATAGATTGATGGATTCGTTAATAATCGCGTCGGGTTCGGCCCTCTGGCTTGGCATCTTGACCTCAATATCTCCCTGCCCGCTGGCCACCAATATCGCCGCTATTTCATTTATAGGAAGGCAGGCAGAGAAATCTTCGAATATCCTTCTTTCGGGCCTCTCTTATACTTTCGGAAGAATGATCGCCTATCTCGTTCTGGCGATACTGGTTATCGAGGGACTTCTCTCCATACCGGGAATTTCCAATTTTCTGCAGAGGTACATGAATTTGTTACTCGGTCCGGTTTTAATTGTTGCCGGCTTTATACTTTTTGGATGGTTCTCCTTCTCCATGGGGGGGATGTCTGCGGGAAAAAGGACGGAACGGTTAGCCACCCGCGGCGGGATCCTCGGCGCTTGCGCCATCGGTTTCATCTTTGCCCTGTCCTTATGCCCTGTCTCCGCCGCCCTGTTTTTTGGAAGTCTTGTGCCGCTGTCTTTGAATCACAATTCCAGAGTATTACTCCCGTCGATCTATGGCATTGGTACAGGCCTTCCAGTGGTCATTTTCGGTTTCCTTTTTGCCTTCGGGACTCAGGTTGTCGCCAGGGCCTTCCGCCAATTGAGCCGGCTGGAAAAATGGCTTCGCTACCTGACGGCTATCGTTTTTATTTTAGTCGGAATTTATTATTCGTTGATTTACATTTTCAAACTGCCGATATGAGCCAAGACAAACTGAAGATTCTTTTTCTGTGCACGGGGAATTCCTGTCGAAGCCAGATGGCCGAAGGTTGGGCGGGGCACCTCCTCGGCGATTCGATTGAGCCGTACTCCGCCGGTATTGAAACGCAAGGATTAAATATGATTGCTGTCAAAGTCATGGCCGAGGTCGGGGTGGATATTTCCAAACATTATTCCAAACGTGTCAATGAATTGAGCGATATCAATTTTGATTATGTAATTACCGTTTGCGGGGATGCCGAGGAGCATTGCCCGGCCTTTCCCGGCCGGACAAAAAGACTCCATCGCGGTTTTGACGATCCGCCTCGTCTCGCACAGAAAGCCAAAAGTGAGGAAGAAGCCATTAATATCTATCGCCGGGTTCGGGATGAAATCAGAGATTTTATAATTGACCTGCCGGGGACTGTTAATTAGGACCGTGAAAATGACTTTTGATAGAACAGCGAAAAAACGGTTATCGTTTCTGGACCGCTACTTGACCCTCTGGATATTTCTGGCTATGGGAGCAGGGGTGGCGATGGGGTACCTTGTTCCCGATATACCTGCTTTCTGGAACCAGTTCAATTCGGGCACCACCAATATTCCCATTGCCCTTGGCTTGATTCTGATGATGTACCCGCCTTTGGCCAAGGTTCGCTATGAAGAGATGGGCAGGGTTTTCCGTGATTTCAAAATCTTGGGCTTGAGTCTGCTGCAGAACTGGATAATCGGCCCCGTATTGATGTTTTTCCTGGCAATTATATTCCTGCCGTCGCACCCGGAATATATGGTGGGGCTGATTATAATCGGTCTGGCACGGTGTATCGCTATGGTGATTGTCTGGAACGATCTGGCTTCGGGCGACCCCGAGTACGCCGCCGGGCTGGTCGCCTTTAATTCCATATTCCAAATTCTTTTCTTCTCAGTCTATGCCTGGGTTTTTGTGACCCTTCTGCCGCCCTTGTTCGGTCTTTCCGGCACAATTGTCAAAATTACAATCGGGCAGATTGCCAAATCCGTTTTTATATATCTGGGTATTCCTTTCCTTGCCGGTATTATTACCCGTTTTACTCTGATCAAATTGAAAGGCAAAACCTGGTATCATAGCAAATTTATTCCCAAAATTTCTCCGATTACATTGATAGCCCTTCTCTTTACCATAATTGTCATGTTTTCCCTCAAGGGCGAAAATATTATAAGGATTCCTTTCGATGTAGTTCGGATTGCGCTCCCGCTATTGATATATTTCGTTATTATGTTCTTGGTCAGTTTCTTCTTAAGCAAAAAGGCGGGCGCCGATTACGGCCGCGCCGCGACTCTTTCATTTACGGCCGCCTCCAATAATTTCGAACTGGCGATTGCGGTCGCGGTGGCGGTTTTTGGGATAAATTCCGGGGTGGCTTTCGCCGCTGTCATCGGCCCCTTGGTGGAGGTTCCGGTGATGATCGGGCTGGTCAATGTCTCCCTATATTTCAGGAAAAAGTATTTCACAACGGCTTGAATCGCACTCACCGCCCGGTTACTATCCACTTGACACCTTAAGGGTGAATGGCTTAAATTCCGGCTGAAAATGGAGCCGGAGGGATGGCTGAGTGGTCGAAAGCGGCGGTCTTGAAAACCGTTGTACCGCAAGGTACCGTGGGTTCGAATCCTACTCCCTCCGCCATTAATATAAACACAATCGCTTGAAAATTAAGGTGGTAAATCCATTGAAAATTGTATGTGGCCTAATTTTAAGGCTGTAATAATTGAAAGCAGGGTTTGGCTAATCATTATGAAATCTTTATAGGAGGGGTAAATGGGCTATTTATCAAACAATTTTATGAATTTTCTACCAGTCATGTCGCAATATTCAAGTAGAATATTTATGTTTGCTGTTGTCATTTATATTACTGGTTTTAGTGGTATAAATGCCAAAGAATGCAGCAAATGTTGGCATTATCGATTCGAGCCTACTGAATTTGAATTAATCGGAGAAAAGCCTCTCGGTTTTTTTATGGATAGCCTGCCGCTTTGCACAGATTACAAAAGAAACGACTTTTTCAATCTGGATCTTGAGACGGAAATTAAAGAGGGTATGTCATGCGAAATTGATACCGCTGGTATTTTTAACAAGCATATGGTTCTAGATATTATTTACAAAATTGGTTTGGGAAAGCAATATTTAGTCGGCAAGACTATTTTAATTGAAACTGCTGAAGACAAATTTCGGCCCATCTATGTTTACTTGGATGATATGGAGGACTTTTTCCCAAAGGCGTCAAAGCTTGCACATGTAGATTCACACGATATATTGATTTCAAAAACGCGGTTGGGGGGCCAAGGGGCTTTTTATGATGAGCAATATTGGACATGGAATGATGAATGTGACTGTCCCTGCTTGTTGAAATTTGATTTTTCTTTTGAAAAAATATTTACTCCAATAATAAAAGAGGAATTTAAAGTTTCTCATATCGGATCATTTGACCCAGATTCTCTATACGCTTGGTCTTTTATTGCCCGCCCCGGGGATCATGATAATTGGCCTATGGGCGGCACAATATGGGTAAAGCTCAAAATTGAAGGGTGTGATCTAATGGTAATTGACAGTGGATATAATGCGAAACGTGTTGCCTCACATTAAGGTCTGCATTGTCTATCTGATATGTTAAAGCTAGGCCCTTAGTATAAGGAATTTGCCAAATGAACTCTGTAATCGCGATCATAGGAAGAAAGTAGATTCCATTCCAAATCTCAATGATTATATCAGATTGCCCAAATGTTAAGACGCTACGACTTATTTGCTAGGGATTATGAAATATATAATCCAGTCAATCCGAAAGCCGTCGATTGGTATCTCAAGCATGTCTCCGACCCGGTGCTGGAGTTGGCCTTCGGGACCGGACGGCTGATGATGGCCCTGGCGAAGGCGGGGTTCCATGTCGATGGTATTGATCTGTCCGAGGCAATGCATCAAATTGCCGAGAAGAATATTTCTACCCTTTCCTCCGCGGAAAAAGAAAGAATTCGTCGGCACAAAATGGACATGACTAATTTCAAATTTGACGCCCAATTCGGCACAGTGATTCTGGCCGATAATTCCATCTGTGAATTGAAAACGCCTGAAATGCAGAAGGCCTGCCTGAAGTCTGTTTGGAACAGTCTCCGCCCCTCCGGAAATTTTCTTATAACTATAAGATATCATAAGCCGAACGAATTTGGTCCGGAGCCGAAAGAAACCCGCTGGACCGAGCCGTTTGTGGATCCCCATACAGGCAACAAAGTGCGGCGCAAAGTACGGACTTGGCTGTCGGAGGATTTGAAAATCCGCCGCGGCGCGATTATTTATGAAATGACCGATAAGGATAATCTGACAGAGATTCAATCCTGCCCCTTTGAGACGCCGCATCTCGCACCCGATGAATACAAGAAGCTTTTTGCAGAAGCCGGATTCAGGACAAAAATATTTGCCGATTATGAAGAAAAGCCGTTTAATGAAGATTGCCAAATGATCTGCTTTATCTGTGAGAAAATATAAGGTGATATGAACCAGCCCCGAATCCGCCCCATCGCTATCGCAATTATTCATCATAATAATAAAATCCTCGTGGCGCGATCCCGTGACGAAGTAAAAAACGAGACTTTTTACCGCCCGCTCGGCGGGGCGATTGAATTCGGCGAAACCGGCCGGGAGTGTATTATCCGGGAACTGAAAGAGGAAATTGGGGCCGAAATCACCGATTTGAATTATATCAATATGATTGAAAATATCTTTGTCTATAACGGCGAACCGGGACACGAACTGGTGATGGTTTTCGAGGGGCGCTTGACCGACAGTCGTTTTTATGCCTCCGACAATATCTCTTTCAGCCAGGACGAAGGATGGGACGCGATTGAATGGATAAGTATTGACGATTTTCGTAATTGGAAGAAAATTCTCTATCCCGACCGCCTTGTTGAATTGATAGATAATTTTAAGGCGTGACGGCACAATTTCGGAATTCGCTTGTTTCAGTTGGTAATTTTGCGGATAAATAGAGAATAGGAAATTATGAAAAACCCCGGCTTCATGATATTTTTTGCCATTGTTCTGACCATATATGCCCTGGTTAATTTTTATATTTTCATCCGCGGCTGGCAGGCGATTCCGCGCGGGTCGGTTGTACGGATATATTATCTTGCCATCTTTCTCTTTGTGGCGCTCTCGTTTATCGCAGGGCGATTTCTGGAGCGGGCGCATCCGTCGCTCGGAAGCGAAATTCTGGTCTGGATCGGCTCGTTCTGGCTGGCGGCGATGCTTTATTTTTTCCTGGCCGTGGTGCTTCTCGATCTGAGCCGTCTGGTCAATCATTTCTTCCCGTTTTATCCGTCGGCCGTGACCGCCGATTACGGCCGCGCGAAATTTATGACCGCGATAGTGGCCGTCATAATAGTTTTCCTGACCGTGTCGGGCGGATTTGTCAATGCCCTGACTCCGCACGTGCGGCGTTTGACAATCGATATCCCCAGAAAAGCGGCGGAGATGAAAGAGGTCAATCTGGTCGCGGTTTCGGATATTCATCTCGGGACACTTATCGGGCGGCGAAGGCTCAATGATATGGTGGCGAAAATCAACGCTCTTAAACCCGACATTATTATCCTGGCGGGAGATGTGGTCGACGAGGATATCGGGCCGGTCATACGAGACAATCTGGGCGAAATGCTCCGGACGCTCCAGGCCCCGCTGGGAGTTTATGCTATCACCGGGAACCATGAGTACTACGCCGGAGTCGAAGCGGTCTGCCGGTACCTGACCGAGCACGGCGTGACGATGCTTCGCGACAGTACAATTAAAGTCAACAAAAGTTTCAATCTTATCGGCCGGGAGGACCGGGAGAAGACCCGTTTCACCGGGGTCCCGCGCCGGACGCTCGATGCGCTCATGACGGATGTCGAGCCGGATCTGCCGGTGATCGTGCTGGATCATCAGCCGTTCCAGCTGGGTGATGTGGTGAAGCACGGGGCCGACCTGCAGATTTCCGGGCATACGCATCACGGGCAACTCTGGCCCTTGACCTATGTGACCGACGCCATTTATCAATTGAGTGTCGGCTACCGCAAAATCGAAAACACCAGTTTTTATGTCTCGTCGGGGTTCGGGACCTGGGGTCCGCCGGTTCGCACCGGCAACCGCCCCGAGATTATGCAGATAAAGTTGCGGCTTTTGTAGGGCTGTACCGGCGTAGCGCTCCACGTGCAGATAGGCAGGTTCGCCCCTGCAACAGACGTAACCTTTTGTCCCGCAAGGGGCGTATAAAACAAAGCCATTTTGAAAATCGCCGTAAGATACAGGGGGGTATGGGGTAATGAGGAATTTGGGTTCGGTCGGTGAAAAATAAGGGTCTTCCCCGTCAATATTTTTATGGCAAGCCGTTGAAAGCGTGCGAATTACGTAATTTTGCCCCGGCCAAGAAACAGGTCGGGGAATATTGGGGCAAAAGGGAATCGGCTTATGGTGTTTTATGGTCATAATTATAGATCGCCTTCTATATAAAAGGCCTGATGAACCAATCACCATCGAATTGGTAGCAAAAATGCGTTAATAGAAAAGAGCGATATCGTCAGGAGGGATCCCTGACAGCGCAGGGAAAATTGCGATTTCTTCCGCAACAATTTAGTTGTGATAGAGGGCGGCTGTTGTCAAAGATAATGGCGTCGGTTCATCGCTCGCGGCTGCTCGCTAAGGAACCGACGCAACTTTGGATATCCATTGAGTGAGGGTGTCAAGACTGCCGGCGGGGTGAAAGAGAAGATGTTGGGTTTCTCTCCCGGCGGTTGCCGGGGTTCGGAACCCGGCCTGCTGTCACTACCTGTGATAGTTCATAAGCGGTAGTAGTTTCAGAATCCCGGTCTGGTTGCCGGCCCAGTTTAAAACGCCGAGTTGACAGCCGTGAAGTTCCTTCGAAAAATTAAATACTGCAATCGATAAACCGTGTGACTCATGCTGAGCATGAACCCAGGGTGCGATGTAGGCGCCCCGAAGTTCATTGGCCCTAATATGAAGACCGGCAATAGCTGTCCCTGTGATCACATTACCTCCAACTCCAAGGCCGCCGATATAAATACCTTTGAGATGATCACCGCCCACACCGAGGCCACCGATGCTCAATCCGGTCTGTCGGTCACCGCCGACGCCGAGCCCGCCAATAAATACGCCTTTGATATCATCGCCCCCGACGCCCAATCCGCCTATGGATAATCCCCGGAGTCTATCGCTGCCAACCCCGAGGCCACCGGCGTACAGCCCGGTTAGATGATCCCCGCCGACACCCAGACCGCCGATACCGATTCCCGTCATACTGTCGGTGCCGACACCAAGTCCGGCGACCGCCACCCCGGTTATTTCATCCGCGGCCACCGCAAAGCCGCCAATGCCGCCCCCCTGAAGCCCGTGCACCGACGGAGCGATCAGGCCTACCGCCAGGCCGTTTAATTCAAAGCGGGGATTGGAGTGTTTTACCATCGACATCCACAAGGTTACGTTGATACCGTCGACCCACTCGACATTTCGATCCACCAGATTGATTCTCAACCCGTGAACGATCGGAGCATTGCCGAAACTGATGCCGCAGTTGTTATAGGTCAGTCCTAAGGACTCGGCGTGCACCGTCCCGCCCGCCAGTATTAGAAGCATAATCGTCAGGAAAAACAGCTTTGAAATTCTCACAGTTCGCCTCCGAGTGCAAATGCTAAACCCGCTCCCGCTTTCCTATTAGACTTGGATAGACGGGCAAATGTTTCAGATTGTTCGGGTGGGGACGTAAGAGTCCGCCGCATAGAAGGAGAGGATGTCTCATTTCTCGGCCTATTATTATCGGGTCCATTACACATCATGATCGGATAGTCAGTTTTTGGCGAGCGGTTTGGAGGGGAGGCCGGAAAGAATCAGAGCGGCGAAAATCAAGAGTCCCCCGATGAGACCGTGCAGTTGAACGATCTCGCCTCCCAGGGTCCAGGCAAAAAGCCCGGCGAAGACCGGCTCAAGCGCAAATATCAATGACACCCGCAAAGGCGAAGTTATCTTCTGTGCCAGAAGTTGTATGACGAAGGCGGTCATGGTCGGGAAAAGGGCGAGAAATATGGTGATATTGAGGGCGGCTGTGGTGGTGATGCCGAAGGGAAGGCGGAAAATCAGCGCGGTTACAAGACTCAATAGGCCGACAATCAGAAACTGCTGGCAGGCCAGACGGAGCGGCTCGATTTGCTGTTTCATATATTTATCGGATAAGAGGAGATGGAGGGCGTAAGTCATGGCGGCGATCAAAGTCAGCAGGTCGCCGGTGTTAATTTCTTTCATTCCGCCGGTCAAAATCCAGAGCCCGGCCAGGGCCACAACCGAAGCGATAATTTCCATAACGGTCGGGGATTTCCGGAAAAGGGTTTTCATGAATATCGGCACGAAAGCGACAAAGAGGCCGGTAATAAAGCCGGAATTCGAGGCGGTGGTGTATTTCAAGCCGATGGTTTGCGGGATATAGAGTGACCAGAGGATAATCGCCAGAAACAGTCCCTTTTTGAGGTCCAAAAGCAGATTTTGTCTTCGAATCAGAAGATAGACGGCGAGAATCCCCCCGGCCAGAAGGAAACGGTATCCGACCATGATGACCGGGTCGATGCCGGAGAGGGCATATTTTACCAGAAAGAAGGTCGAGCCCCAGATGGCGGCGGCGTAGAATAGACCCAGGTCGGCCAGAAGGGCCGATTTTTGTTTGGCGTGCAAGACTGCCCTCATCGCTTAAATAATGATGTGACAATATGATAAATAAAGATGGTTTTGTCTTCAGGAAATTTGCCGTAAATTGCAGGGGAAGGGGGGATTTACGGGAGGTGAGGTCAGTCTGTTTTCCCTTGACTTTGGGTTGATAAATAATTAACCTTGGAGTTTAATTAGAACTAAAAGGATACAGATTTTGGAAACTGAGGAAAAGACTGTCAGCAGGAAGACGGACCTCTTCGAAAAATGCTACCAATTCAAAACGGCCGATGAAGTTAAGGCCATGGGGATCTACCCCTATTTTCACCCGATATCATCCGCGCCCGGCAATGAAGTCGTAGTCGACGGCAAAAAGGTAATCATGGTCGGCTCCAACAATTATCTGGGGTTGACCGATGACCCGCGGGTCAAAAACGCGGCGGCCGAGGCGGTTCGCAAGTACGGGTCGGGCTGTACCGGTTCACGGTTCTTGAACGGCACGCTGGATCTTCATATCGAGTTGGAAGACCGGCTGGCGAAGTTCATGAAACGGGACGGAGCGATTGTCTTTTCGACCGGTTTCCAGACCAATCTCGGGACGGTTTCCTGTGTGGTCGGGAAGAACGATGTGGTGGTCATCGACCGCGGCGATCATGCGTCGATTGTCGACGCCTGCCGGTTGTCGTTCGGGAAGATTGTCAAATTCGGCCACAACGACATGCAGGATCTGGAGCGGGTGCTCAAAAATGTTACCGAGAACAGGTTGCGGGGCGGTTTGTTCATAGTCGCCGACGGTGTTTTCTCGATGGAAGGAGATATCATCAAACTTCCCGAACTGGTAAGACTGGCGAGGAAGTATGGGGCGCGGGTAATGATCGACGACGCCCATGCGATCGGGGTGCTGGGTGAGGGTGGACGCGGCACGGCCGAGCATTTCCATCTGGATGTCGATATCACGATGGGGACCTTCTCCAAATCATTCGCCTCGCTGGGGGGATTTATTGTCGCCGATAAGGAAGTTATTAATTATATAAAGCATTTTTCGCGGGAATTTATTTTTTCGGCGTCGATTCCACCCTCAGCGGCGGCGGCGGCCCTGGCGGCTCTCGACATTATCGAGACCGAGCCGGAGCGCCGGGAAAATCTCTGGAGGATTGCCCGCCGGATGAAAAAGGAACTGCAGGGTCTGGGCTTCAATACTCTTCATTCCGAAACGCCGATTATTCCGGTTGTCATCGGCGAGGATCTGGATACGTTCCGTTTCTGGAAAGCACTGTACGATGACGGCGTTTTCGCCAATCCGACTATCTCGCCGGCGGTGCCGCCGGGACAGGCCCTGATACGGACGTCGTACACCGCGACCCATACCGAGCAGCATCTCGACCGGGTTCTGGAAGTGTTCGAGAAGGTCGGCAAGCAGATGGGCATTATTTCCTGACAAGATATATATGGCGCAGGGGTTAGAAGTAATCGAAGTTGACTCGCCGTCGCGGCTGAAAGACTTCATCATGCTTCCCTACCGGCTGTACAAGAACCAGCCGCATTGGGTGCCGCCCCTCATAATGGAGCGGAAAGCGTTTTTCAATAAAGATAAAAACCCATTCTATCGAGGCGCCAAGACAAAACTTTTTCTGGCCGTAAAGGACAGGGAAGTTATCGGGCGGATCGGGACCTGTGTCAATTTCAATCATAACGAATATCATCAGGAGAAGACCGGGTTTTTCGGATTTTTCGAGTGTATCGACGATTTCGAGGCGGCCTCGATGCTTTTCAAAGTGGCGATGATCACGCTCAAGGCCGAGGGAATGGACAAGATGCGGGGGCCGACCAATTTTTCCACCAATCATGAGATCGGTTTTTTGATCGAGGGGTTCGATCTGCCGCCGACGGTGATGAACCCGTACAACGAACCATATCTGCCGAAACTCGCGGAAAAATTCGGTCTGAAAAAAGTGATGGATCTGCACGGTTATTTGATATCCAAGGAGGTTCCGATTTCCGAACGACAGGTGGCGCTGGTCAACAAGATCCGCGAGCGCCACAAAGTTGAGATCCGCTCGGTCAACATGTCGAAATTCGACGAGGAAGTGAAACTTATCAACGGCATCTATAATCAGGCCTGGAGCCGGAACTGGGGTTTTGTGCCGATGCCGGAAGATGAATTCGAATATATGGCCAGGGACCTGAAGCAGATCGTCGACCCGGATATGGCTTTGATCGCGTTTGTCGGGGGGGAACCGGCCGGATTCTCGCTGGCGGTACCGGATATAAATCAGGTGCTGATAAAAATGAAAGGGCGGCTTTTCCCGTTCGGCATTTTCACCCTTCTCTGGAACACCAAGATACGGTACAATATCAACGGGGTGCGAATGCTGACGATGGGCGTGGTTGCGAAATTCCAGAAGCGGGGGATCGATAATATTTTCTATGTTGATACATATCTCAAAGGGGTGGCGAAAGGTTACGATTGGGCGGAACTGTCCTGGATCCTGGAAACCAACGAATTGATGTGCCGGGCCGCGGCGAACATGAGCGGCAAGTTATACAAGAAGTACCGTCTGGTCGAAATGCCGATTTAAATGCGCAAGCCGATTTCAGTCATACTGGCTCTATTGATCCTCACTTCAATTTCCTGCAACACCAAGTACAAACTTCATTTTTACAAAATCGATCCGGGAAAAAAACTGGAACTCCAGAACGAAAAGACTTATTTCCTCAAAGGGTACGTTCTGGCGAAGGCGGGATCCGAAAATATTATTACCGCCGGGCGGGGTACCATGCTGATCACCGATCAAAGCATGACCGACCCGGAAATGGAAGATATCCCGTCGGGGCTACTGACGACTTCCGGTAAAATCAATTTCCGGATTTTCGCGCAGTTGCCGGCCGATTTGAAAAATGATTCCCTGAATCTGGCGGGGAATTCGATCTGCCAGATTGTCGGTCAATATAACCGCGCCGAGTCGCTCAAAATTTTCGACTGCACGGAAGGGTTTATCCTGATTGACTCGGTGAAATCGAATAAGTTTTTCGCTTCCCTTTCGGGCAAGTATTTCAATATCGAGAAAGACTCCCTAGTTTTCCAGGGCGAGATGAAACCGCGCGAGAAGAAATAAATGGCCTACTCCGCCATCTTCATTAAATACCGATAATAATATTGCGCATTTTCGGGAAGATCGAGCCGCTCGTATATCAGACGTTCCCGCATTTCCGAGATATCATTCCGCAACTGCACCGTATCGCCGGACTGTGATTCCAGATTGAACAGGGTCGAAAAGAGCGACAGATAATTTTGTCCGGACCATACGGTGGCCTTTTCCAGCGGAAGAGAGAAATCATTGAAGCCGCGGTAACGGTATTTCTCCAAAAGATTGTTTCGTAAGATAGAGAGATTGATGGGCGGCTTTTTGACAGGAATCAGCCGCGCGGCGGTCCCCTCAGGGCGAAGATACTCGCCTATCCAGACTGTCGACTGCCCGGGAAGAGCGGCGGAAAAATAGAGGGGGCGTTTCCAATTATTTTCCTGAATTATTTGCAGAAGTATCCAGTCGGCGCCGAGGAGATATTTGCCGGCGATATTCGGCTTGATATCGAAAACCACAGAATCCGGCATAGGGGTGTTGTCCGGCAGTTCATATTTGGCAGGATTTCTGTCGCCCGGGATTGTAATGGCGGTATCATGCCACGGCTTAACGTTCCACCTTATACTATCGGGAAGCGGCGGAAAGGGAAAGCCGGGATAGGTCTCGAAAACCTGCGGCATGTACCAATCGGTGTTCATCAGGTTCATATTGATTACGGTAATATCGGGCCGGACCTTTTCCGCCTTCTGAAGGAACCACAAGGGCCAGGTTTCGTTGTCGCCGCCGACAAAGAGGATGCCATCATTGGCGACCGTATTCAATAAATTGGTGGAGACATCACAGGCGAAATAATCGCGGGAGCCGTCGACGCGGGAATAGTTCCGCACGGTTTGAGATATGGGAATCATGGAGACAAGAAAAATGGCCGGGACGAGCAGAATAGTCCTTCTCAAAGGATGGAGCCCAAGGAGCCAATGGAACACGGCGGCGACGCCGAAAATAGTCCACACCGAAAAGATCACCAGCGACGGCAGGTAATGGCGATCCATGGAGCGGAAAAAATCGGCCGGGACATTGAAATAGATGATCGCTCCGGCGCTGGTGAAGAGAAAAAGTATTAACAAACTTATGCCGAGACGGGCATTTTTCTTGATGAGAGCAATCAGTCCGATCAGCCCGAAGATAAAGGGAAGAATTCCAAAGATGCCCAGTTCGCCCCGGAAAGAAAGAAAATTGGCGCTGAAGGTGTTGATATAGTCGGGAACCTGAAAGTGCCAGAAATCGCCTTTCCGGGGGAAGAGAGTGAAAAGCATCTTCCCGCCGTACTGCTTGAGAGTGATATAATCCCAGAAACGGGAGAGATTGGACGGGTCATTGACGTTAAGGAACGGTTTGCGCGCCGCCATCGGAATAATGAGCAGATGGAAACATAATCCGAGCAAAAAGCCAAGAACAATGGCGCCGCGGGATTTCATATGCGCCAGAACCCTGTAATTACCGATGATGAGCCAGACCAAAAATCCGGGCAGAAGCAGGATATTGGTGCGATGAACGCTGAAATCAAGTCCGAACAGAAGCATGATAAGGAACAACCATTTTATCTGATTCGGACCACGGGCCTCTTCCCACCAGCGGAACATCGCCCATAGTATCAACGCCGTAAAGAGCGGTGTGATGACGTAGGGAGTAAATTTGACGGCGTAGAGCCACATGGTTTCGCCGAGCCCCAGGCCCAGCCCGGAGAGGGCGGCCAGGGCATATATAATGATAGTTCCGCTCCGGCCGATCCTTTCTGAGTTATCCGAAAAATATTTGTGGTACAGGCGCAAACCAATTTGTATGACCAGCGCCACCGTGCAGGCGGCAAGAAATCCGGCAAACAGGTTAAGAAGAAAAATCTTCGGAATTCCGAGCGGGAGCCAGGTCACCAGCCATCCCAATATGGTTGCCATCAGGGAACCGGGCGGATGCGGGATGCCAAGGGTCAGGGCCGCGAGAGAATATTCGCCATTGTCCCACCAGGTAATAGTACGGAAGGCGGTCAAAAAATAGAATACAAATGCGATCAGGGGAGCAACAATGACATAAGGAATCGTCTCACGACAATGGCCGCGGGTAACGGTTTGGTCAATCGTCGAATCTGAAGTAGCCATAAGTCTATCATCCTCCCCGTAATTAATTACCTAAACCGGCTTTGTCCCCTCCTCGCGAAATATATCATAACTATCTTTATCGAAGAGAACAAAGACAATTTTCTCCAGATATTTGAATTGGTGTTCCATTTGTCGCACCGCCGAAAACATGGCTTCGGCACAGGTCTTTAGAGAGAGGCCGCCGACACCGGTGCCGATGGCGGGAAAAGCCAGCGATTTCAATTTGAGGGAATCGGCCAGCATAAGAGAATTGAGGGTCGAATCATGCACAATATCGCGGTTGGTTCTTAAGTCCTGTCCCATTCCGGCGGCATGGATGACATATTTATAGGGCAGTTTTCCGGCGGTTGAGGCAATCGCCCGGCCGATTTCAATGGGACCTTTGGCCATGGCGTCGCGCTCAATTTCGCTTCCCCCCTTTCTTTTGATGGCTCCGGCAACACCCGAGCCCATCCAGAGATGATTATTGGCGGCATTGACAATGGCCTCAGTTTCGGCTTCGGTAATGTCCCCTTGAACGATTTCAATCGTTATCGGCATCAACTACCCATCGATATTGATTGCTTTTTATCCGGTAAGAGTCGGCAAAATATTTTCGCTAAGAGAAATCCAATGACGGTCCCGAGAGCCGCCCCGACCAAAACATCGGCCGGATAATGAACCCCGACAAATATGCGGGAGAGAGCGACGATGATAGCAAAGGGTATCAGGAACCATGAAATTTTTCGGGCGATTTGATGGAAGAAAAAGGCCTGGCCGAAGAGATTGGCAGCGTGGGACGACGGCATAGAAAATCCGGCTCCGCACGGCACCAGAAGTCGAACATCGAAGGTGTGGCAGGGGCGCGGCCGTTCAAAGAGGTGTTTTAAGAAGGCGCTGGTTGTCAAATCGGTCGCGGCGACGGTGATAAGCGAGAATATGATGGCGTAGCGAAGGCGCCGATCCCCTTTCCAGAGAAGCAGAGCGAGACAGAAGCCATAAAATATTTTGAGATGCAAATCGATGGTCACGAGCGGCATGATAAAGTCGGTCACCGGGTTGGCCAGAGTTTTGTTGATGAAGAAAAATACGGAATGATCGGCCGAGATGAGCGCCTGGATTATATCAAGCATAAAGCGTCCTTCTCCCGCCCATAAATTTCTTTACCTGCTTCAGATCGGGGATACCGAGCCGCCCGCCCGGTCTGGTGCATTTCAAGGCGGCGGCCGCCGAAGCGAATTGCATCCTTTTTTCCAGGGGCCAGTTTTTCAGAAGTCCATATATATAGGCGCCGTGATAGACATCGCCCGCCCCGGTGGTATCAACCGTCTTTACTTTGTATGCCCGCGCGAAAGCCAGACCGTCATGACGGCTGTATCCGATTGAGCCGTCGATCCCGGCGGTGACAACAATCGTGCCGGGACAAAGGCGCCTTAACCTACTTATGGAATCCAAAATAGTCTTCGTCTGTGTGAACGGGAGAGCATAATCAGAGGAACAAACCAGATGATCGACGAGAGGAAAAATCGGGGAAACATCGTTGCGAATAGAACCGATATCGAAAACGACGGGAATTTTTATTTTTTTTGCGTAACGGGCCAGTTTCATACATGCGTTCAGATCGCGGCCGTCGAGATGGATCATTTTCATGTGAGGCAGTCGGGCCAGGTTAATATCACCGGGAGAGATTTTTATTTTCAAGTTCAAAGCGATGGTCCGCCGCCCGCTCCCTTTCTCGAACCAGCCGCAGGCGACGGCGGTCGGTTTTTTCTTAATAATTATATGTGAAGTATCGACTTTTTCGCGGCGCAGTTGGTCGATGACGAATTGTCCGAATAAATCGCCGCCGACCGCGGCCAGAAGCGCCGCTTTCATTCCCAGCCGGGACAGTGTCACCATGGCGGTCGGGATCGGTCCGCCGCCCTGAATGGTAATATCGAGGGCGTCGATTTTGGATCCCGGTTTCGGAAAGGCACCAATTTGATAGAGTATATCGATAGGAGCGATGCCGAGGCCGAGACAATCAAACGACACTTTCAATTTTGATCCTTCCGGAAGTGCTTTCCATGGCATTATTCTTGAATTCCGAGACAAGTGATTTTCTCAATTCTACGGCGAGGGTCGGATTTTGTTCGGCGACACCCCGGGCCAGGATCTTCCCCTGAAATTTATATATCAATCGTTCCATGATATTATAATCGTGAAAATCCACAATCAACAATAATTGTTCGGTCAGAAACTCCTGGATGACCCCGGCTTTTTTGATTGCTTCGGCCGCCGATTCGGAGTAAGCATGAGTCAGGCCGCCGGTGCCCAGTTTGGTCCCGCCAAAATAGCGGGTGATGACGACGAGGATATTGGTCAGATTTTGTCCCGTAATCTGATCGTAAATCGGTTTACCGGCGGTACCCGACGGTTCGCCGGCGTCGCTGTAGCGGAATTTTGTCTCGTTGCCGAGGCCAATACGATAGGCGAAACAATGATGGGTGGCATCGTAATACTTTTTGCGCAGGAGATTAAGGGCGTCGTCTGATTCGGTTTCGGACTTGACCGGAAAGGCCCGTCCGAAAAATTTGGAGCCCTTTATTTTGATTTCAATTTCCGATACCGTTTTGATAGTGAAAAAGCTGTCGGTGCTGTTTGTCACGGTTCAGACCAGGGATTTTAATATAATGTCGAGGCCGTTGTCGAGCGTGATAGGTATGGCGCCCATCGCCAGGACCTTCTCGACCCCGGCGTTATCTTTGCCCGGGGTGTCGCAACCGTCGACGAGGATGAACATCAATTTACCCAGTTCATGGCAGAAGGCGGCGGAATCAAGGGTCCCGGCCGAATCGCCGAAAATCTCGCCGACTATCACGGCCTGGGAGAGGCCGACAGTCAGGCGGTTGCGGGATATCAGGCGGCCGTCGGAATAGGTCGTGTCGGGAGGATATTCGGAAATGACCGCTCCCTGTCTTACGATTTCGGAGACGAGCGTGATATTTTCTTCGGGGTAGATATGATCCAATCCGGAGCCGATAAGGGCATAGGTTTTTCCGCCCCCTTTGACAGCGCCGATATGAGCGGCGGTATCGATCCCGCGCGCCAGTCCCGAAACAACCGCAACGGAGCGGGAAGCGAGACGCGACGCCAATTCGACCGCCAGCGCGATGCCGTCGCCGGTGGCCTTATGGGATCCGACCAGAGCGACTGCTTTTTCATCGAGGGCGGGCAGAGTGCCGCGATAGAAAATGATGGGGGGCGGGTCATTCAGTTCGGTGAAGAGTCGCGGATAATCGTCGTCGAACACCGTGCTATATCCGATTTCCCGGTCTTTCAGGGTGGTGACAAATTTCTCCGATTTATTCAGGGAGTGGAACGACTGCATGATTTTGTGCGCCCGTTTTTCGGCGAGCCCTTCGATTCTTAGCAGATCCTCCATTTCGGCTTCAAGAATGGCGGCAAGGTTCCCGAACCGGGCCATTAGGGCACGGAAAGTCCTCGGGCCGACTTCGCCATGTTCGCGCAGGGCCCAGACCTGAGCGGCGATTGAATATTCCGCGGCGCGTTTCATAAAAGGAAGTTAATTTAATCGGAGAGGGTTGTCAAATCACATCAACCGCAGGAAAAGCCAGTATATGGTTACATTGGCCGCGGTCAGGGGAATACCGACCCGGGCGAATTCCCAGAAAGTCAGGGTTTGACCGGCCCGTTTTTCGGCGTTTTGAATGATGATGACATTACTGGCGGCGCCGAGAATGAAAAGATTGCCGGCGATGGTACTTCCGGCGGCCAGGGCAATCATCTCGTTATTGGCCGCCCCGGCGTGATGCAAGATCGGCAGACAGAGCGCCACCAGAGGGACATTGGAGATGAACTGGCTCAGAATGACGCTGACGGACAGGACCACGGTCAACTTGGTGATATCGAGATGCATCCGCTCCAGAAGGGACTGGAAAAAGCCGGAGTCCCAGACGGCCGCCATCAGGACAAACATGGCGGCGAAAAATATGAGGGTGGTCCAGTCGATACTTCTCAATAATTCAATTCTCTTTTTCGAAAGCAAAAGAAGCGGGACGGCCCCGGCCAGAGCGATATAGGTAAGATGGAAATAGGCGCCGATGCCCCAGAAGACGCTCAGAATTTTAAGACCGACCAGCGCCAGAATAATGAAAATGGACAATTTGGATAATGACGCCAAATGGGTATCGAGTATCGGTTCCTCGAGATGGTTGAGTCCATCGGGATGAAACTCCTTTTTGTAGAAAAATCTCAACACCAGAAATGCGACCAGAAGGCAGAGGATGGTTGGAATGGCCAGATAGCGGGCGAACGAGACAAAGGGATTCCCTTTGATGCCGTTGACGGCGATGAGGAGATTTTGAGGATTGCCGATCGGGCTGACAACCGAGCCGATGGTGACGCCGAAAGCCAGCGCCAGAAGGAGCAATTTGGGGGAGACGTCATGCTTTTTGGCCAGAGTCAAAACCACCGGTGTTCCTATTATGGCCAGGGTGTCGTTCATGAGAAAGGCCGAGGCGACTCCGAATATGACAAGAATGGCCAGAAGAAGTTGTTCGGTGTTTTTGGTACGGCTGAAAACGATATGGGTGAGGTGAGCCAGATAGCCGCTGCGGTCGAGCGCCTCACCGACTACAAACATCCCGAACAGGAAAAGGATGACATCATAATCGACGGCCTTTATGGCGGCAGGGATGGAGATCTTTCCGGTAATCAGGACGGCGAGAGCGCCCAGAAGCATGATTTGCCAGATTTGAAAGCGGATATTGCCTATTTTGCGGACGGCGATAAGAAGGAAGACCGCCAGAAGGATTATTATTTGCAGGGGCATAAGATGTTACTTAAAGATGC
This sequence comes from Candidatus Zixiibacteriota bacterium, assembly GCA_900498245.1. Taxonomy (NCBI): domain Bacteria; kingdom Pseudomonadati; phylum Candidatus Zixiibacteriota; species Candidatus Zixiibacteriota bacterium. The sequence continues at coordinate 3,349,905 of LS998015.1, read as the reverse complement.
GGCTGGATTTTTGACATGGCTATTTCGGCTCAATTATGATTCGATTTTCAGTGCCGCCAGGAAGGCCTCCTGCGGAATTTCGACATGGCCGATCTGTTTGAGACGCTTCTTGCCTTCCTTCTGACGTTCGAGAAGTTTGCGCTTGCGGGTGATATCGCCGCCGTAACATTTGGCGGTGACATTCTTCCGCAACGGTTTGACCGTGGCCCGGGCGATGATGCGGCTGCCGATAGCGGCCTGAATGACCACTTCGAACATCTGGCGGGGAATCAAGGTCCGTAATTTCTCGGTCAAATTCAGACCATATTTATAGGCCTTATCCCGATGAATGATAACGGAGAGAGCATCGACCGATTCGGTGTTTATCAGGATATCGAGTTTGACCAGATTCGATTTCATATAAAACGGCACACCGTAATCGAGCGAGGCGTAACCGCGCGAGATCGATTTCAATTTGTCATAAAAATCAAAGATGATTTCCGAAAGAGGAAAGGAATAACTCAGCACAGCGCGTGAGGGGGTCGGGTATTCGGTATTTTTATAAATGCCGCGGCGATCGGTGCAGAGGCGCATGATGGAACCGAGGTAATCGGGCGGCGTAATAATCTGCGAATCGACATACGGTTCCTCGACATATTCGATTTTTCCGGCGTCCGGCATCTCGGTCGGGGAGTCGACGATAATTTTGGTCTGGTCGGTCATAAAGACCCAGTATTCGACATTGGGAACGGTGTTGATGATGGTTTGATTGTATTCGCGGGAGAGCCGTTCCGTGATGATCTCCATATGGAGCATGCCGAGAAATCCGCAGCGGAAGCCGAAACCCAGAGCCGACGATGTTTCCGGAGTGAAAGAAAGGGAGGCGTCATTCAATTTTAATTTTTCGAGGGCCTCGCGCATCTCCGAGTAATCCTCGGCGATGGCGGGATAGATGCCGGAGAAGACCATCGGTTTGACGGCGACAAAGCCGGGGAGAGGAGAATCGGCGGGACTGACCGAATTAGTTATGGTGTCCCCGACACGGGTATCGGCAACTTCCTTGACACCGGCGTACAAATATCCGACCTGCCCGGCGGAAAGGGATTCCTGAGGGATATTGGTCAGACGGCGGTAGCCGACTTCATCGACCTCGAATTCCTTCCCGTGCGAGAAGAATTTTATTTTGTCCCCTTTCCTGACGGAACCATCGACCACTTTCAAATAGACCGAGGCGCCGCGGTAGGAATCATACAGGGAATCAAAGGTGAGGGCCTTCAAAGGGCGATCGGGATGGCCCGACGGCGACGGAATTTTTTTGACTATCTGCTCCAGGACCTGCTCCACGCCGAGACCGGTTTTGGCCGAGCAGTGCAGGATTTCCTCTTTTTTGCAGCCGATGAGATCGATAATCTGCTGAGAGACTTCATCGGGACGCGCCGAGGGGAGGTCAATTTTATTGATGACCGGAATAACTTCAAGGCCGTTTTCAATCGCCAGGAAAAGGTTGGAGACAGTTTGCGCCTCGACCCCCTGTGAAGCGTCGACCACCAGCAGGACCCCCTCGCAGGCCGAAAGAGCGCGGCTCACTTCATAAGTAAAATCGACATGCCCCGGGGTATCGATGAGATTCAATTCATAGAGATTGCCGTCGTGTGCATGATAATCGAGCCGGATGGCATGGGCCTTGATGGTAATGCCTCGTTCCCGTTCCAGATCCATATCATCGAGGACCTGAGCGCGCATCTGCCGCTGGCTGACGGCTTCGGTAAGTTCCAGGAGCCGGTCGGCGAGGGTCGATTTGCCATGGTCGATATGGGCAATAATCGAAAAATTTCTTATATATTTCAAATCGGACATAATAACTCTATTAAATCGGCAGGGAAAATACGCTCGTTAGACCGTTTTGTCAACCAACGAGATAGGCGACTTTTTCGATACCTCTTGACAATGAGAGTCGTATAAATATATTGCGCTTCAATTAATTAGAATCATTTATGGCAGAAATAAACAAAGTCAAAAGGGCCTTCTACGAAAAGTACTCTATCGGTCTGGGGAAAATCTGCCTGAAACTTCGCCTTACCCCCAATATTTTGACGGCCGCATCGCTGGTCTGCGCAATTATTTCGGGGATATATTTCTGGAAAGCCAATGTCTGGATGGGGATTCTGTGGATGCTCCTGACATCGTTCACCGATATGCTCGACGGGGCCACGGCGCGGGCGGGGAATCTGGGAACGGCGTTTGGCGGGATTCTCGATCATGTTTCGGATCGCTACGGCGAATTTTTCATTCTGGCCGGAATCACGATGTCGGGAATGGCGCATCCGGGCTGGGGGCTTTTCGCCCTGTTTGGAATGATTATTGCCAGTTACACGAGGGCGGCGGCCGAATCGATCGGCAAGATTGAAAATTGCGCGGTCGGCATAATGGGGCGGCTGGAGAAATTCACTCTTATTATATTGGGTTCCATTCTCGAATTATATTATCCGAAATTACGGATGCTGGAAACGGCATTAATTATTGTCGGATTGACTTCATATATTACCTCCGTTCAACGTATGTTTTATGCTCACAAAGTTCTAAGCGAGCGGAAAGGCAACAATCAATAATGATCACGGCGATCGGCAACCCGGTTTACGATTATATCAAGACCCAAAAAATAGAGACCGAAGGCAGAGTTCTTTCGGGATGCAGTACCAATGCGGCCCTGGCCCTGGCAAAATTGGGGGAGAAGGTCCGTCTGGTCGGGGCGGTGGGCAATGATTTCAGGGATAATTTCCGGAAAAAACTGGCCGGCTACGGTATTGAACCGGTAATAACACCGTCGCGGGAAACCGGCGGTTTTTCGCTGATTTATTACGATGATTTCGGCAACCGCACTCTGGATCTTCTGGGACGCGCCAATCCTATCGAAGAAATCGATCCGGAAGTTTATGCCGACGCCAAGGCGGTGCTTATCGGGCCGATTCTGGGTGAAGTAAGTCTGGATGATATCGCGAACATCCGGGATACATTTGACGGCCTTTTCTTCTGCGATCCTCAGGGACTGCTCAGGAGCGCCGACAACAAAGGGCGGATACAGCATGGCAAGATCGACGGCATCGAAGAAACCCTGGGATTATTTGATGTGGTTAAGCCGAATGAACTGGAGGCGAAAGTCCTGACCGGCGTTGATTGCCGGAAAAATCCGTATAAGGCCGCCGAAATCATAAAAAGTTGGGGACCGGAAATAGTTATTGTGACGCTGGCGGAGCTGGGGTCTATAATATATGACGGGGCCGATTTCATCGATATTCCGCCGTACAAAATCGATCTGGTCGATGCCACCGGGGCGGGCGATACGTATATGGCCGGTTTCACCTACGAATATCTCAAAAGCGGGGATCTGCGCCGGGCCGGCTGTTTTGCCTCGTGCGTGTCATCGATTATGATCGAGCAGGTGGGGCCCGATTTCAAATTGACCGAAAAGGATGTGCGCACCCGCCAGGAATCGCTTCTCAAACTGACCAATTTCCGGGTAGAACTGGCTCCAATCGCCACCTGAATTAAACCTTAATGCCATCGACAAGCAGGGCCGTAATTTTCGCCGGAAGGACGGCGAGGTTCTGTCTTCCCTTCGCCGATGACAACCCTTCCAGACAAGCCGACTCCAAATTGCCGGCGGCGCCGTTGAGATTGAACAGAATCGCTTCCGGTTCGATATCACGCCGGATTTCGCCCGTTTCGATACTTCGATTAACGATGCTTCTCAGATAATCGGTTTGAATCTGGCGGATTTTTTTGATAAATGGGGCGCTGAGCCGGAGGTCGTTCTCATATCGCATTTTCATGAAGAAACGGAAACCGGTGATGTCACTATTCCACAGTTCCATCAGGCCCCGGAAATAATTCTGGAGCCGGTCGGGGAAGCGAACCGCAATGTCGCGGGAAAAATGTTCTCCCCACCGGCGGTGAAAACTATCGACAAAGATTTCCTGGACGAAGCGGAGCAGGTTTTCTTTTTTCGTGAAGTACTGAATCAGGGAACCCTTGGAAAATCGACTCGCTGCGGCAACCAGATCGAGAGATACGTTTTCAAAAATATTCTCCCCAAAGGCCCCGAGGGCGGTTTCATATATCTGCGTTTTTTTCGCCGGGGCGAGTTTGCGGAAGGTCGGGGTGACGACGCCGTCCTTTTCGAGGGTGACGATTATGTTTTCATCCATATAATTATTATATATAAATAATGACTATATGGTCATAATATATATATTAATGATATAATTTGTCAACATTTTTCTTGACGGTTCGCCGGAATTTTCATAAATAGGGGCATCAAACTGAAAGGAATCTTATGGCAAAAGTCAGAGTAGCAATTATTGGGGTCGGCAACTGCGCCTCATCATTCGTCCAGGGAGTGGAATTCTATAAAAAAGCCCGGGAGAATGAATCGATCCCCGGAATCATGCATGTGAATCTCGGCGGCTATCATATCAGTGATATCGAATTTTCGGCCGCTATCGATATCGATAAAAACAAAGTCGGCAAGGATCTGGCCGAAGCGGTTTTTACCAAGCCGAATAATACCTATAAATTCAGCAACGTTTCCAAAACCGGGATCATTGTTCAGCGGGGAATGACCCACGATGGGCTGGGGAAATATCTTTCGGAAATCATCGAGAAGGCCCCGGGCGATACGGTCGATATCGTGAAACTATTGAAGGAGACCAAGACGGATGTCGTCGTTAATTACCTTCCGGTCGGCTCCGAAGAGGCGACCAAGTGGTATGTGGAACAGATTCTCGATGCCGGGTGCGGATTTGTCAACTGCATTCCGGTTTTTATCGGCCGCGAGCCGTACTGGCAGAACCGTTTTGCGGAAAGAGGATTGCCGGTCATAGGCGATGATATCAAATCGCAGGTCGGCGCGACCATCGTGCACCGGGTAATGACCCGCCTGTTCCGCGACCGCGGGGTTCGTCTCGATCGCACCAGCCAGTTGAATGTCGGGGGCAATACCGACTTTTTGAACATGCTGGAACGTTCCCGTCTGGAATCGAAAAAAATCTCCAAGACCAATGCCGTCACCAGCCAGTTGGATTACGATATCGGCAAAGACAACTGCCATATCGGGCCGTCGGACTATGTCGCCTGGCTGTTGGATCGGAAGTGGGCCTATATACGGATGGAAGGTACCACTTTCGGCAACGTTCCCCTGAATGTCGAGATGAAACTGGAAGTTTGGGATTCGCCCAACTCGGCCGGGGTGGTTATCGACGCCGTCCGGTGCTGCAAACTGGGTCTTGATAACGGTCTTTCCGGGACGATGAAGGCGCCGGCGTCATATTTCATGAAATCACCGCCGGTTCAGTACACCGACGAAGAAGCGCGTCACATGACGGAAGAATATATTCTGAAGTACGGCTGGAAAGGGGACGGGAAAAAGGATAGACGGCCGACCGCCGCGAAAGCCGGAGGTTCAAGAGGCTCATCCACGCGGAAAGTGGCGCGGAAAACTCTCCTGAAAAAGTAGTTTTCAAACCGTCCGGAAAGTGGTAGATTGAAGGCGAACAAAAAATGTTCGCCTTTTTTTATGAGAAAACGCGGCTGGTTCATAACTTTCGAGGGAATTGACGGTTCCGGAAAAACGACGCAGTTGAAATTGACAGCGGCGATGTTACGGAAACATCATTTCCAGGTGTTGGTGCTTCGCGAGCCCGGCTCGACCCCGGTTGCCGAAAAGACCCGCAAAATACTTCTGGATAAGAAAAATCAAATACCTCCGGAAGCGGAACTATTCTTGTATCTGGCGGCGCGGGCCGACCTGGTCAGAAAGGTGATTGCTCCCGCGATCGATAAAGGAATGATAATTCTCTGCGATAGATTTTTCGATTCGACCACGGCCTATCAAGGTTACGGGCGGGGGCTCGATATCGATTTGATCCGAAAATTGAATAAATTGGCGGTCGGCCGGTATGAGCCGGATATTACGTTTCTGGTCGATGTAGATTATAAAACTTCTCTGAAAAGAAGGAAAAAGCAAACCGATCGGCTGGAATCGGAATCAAGGCTGTTCTTCAACCGGGTCAGGAACGGTTTTCTGCAGATTGCACGGCGGGAAAAAAGAAGAACTGTTGTGCTTGACGGCCGCCGGGGGGCAGGGGAGGTGTTTGCCGAGGTGAAAAGTTGTCTGAAGACGAAATTGCATATCAAGTAGAGGCCTCAAATCCGTCGGAAAAAAGACGGATGATAATCTGGTCGGCGATCCTGTTTCTGATTCTAATCATAATCATGAGCGGTTTTTCCCTGTATTTACTTTCCGATAAGGAAATATATCTTCCCTACCGGCTGACATCGACCATGGAACTTATCAAGTTTCTTTATCCCGAATCATACAATCCTTCAAAGATGATGGAACTGGCGCGCGACGCTCTATTCGGTCAATTGGATCGCTATTCCGGTTATCTGGAGCCGAAGGAACTGGGGCGGGTCACGGAAGAATTCAGCGGTTCGTACGGGGGTATTGGGATAACAATAGTCAGTCAGGATCAGGGGTTGATGGTGATGTCGGTGCGGGAAGACGGGCCGGCGGCCAGGGCGGGGATGAAATCGGGAGATATCATATATAAGGTTGACAGCACCAATGTGAAGGGGGTTAACGCCTATCGGGCCACTTTTCTTCTGCGCGGGTCGGAAGGTAGCCCGGTTGAACTGGGCGTTTTACGGAAATTCAATAATATCGCGGATACGCTGCAATTTGAGTTGACACGTCAAAGATTACCGCTGATTCATGTTCCCTACGCCGGTATCACCCCCGGCGGGAGTCTCTATATTCGTCTCCTTGATTTTGAGGCCGGCTCGGCCATGGAAGTCTTTGCGGCTCTCGATTCACTTTATCTTCGGAATCCCGATTCGATCCGGGGCATAATATTCGATCTTCGCGGCAATCCGGGTGGGCTCTTGACGGAGGCGGTCTCAATTGCCGGTTTGTTTATGAAAAAGGGAAAGATTGTGGTCGGCATGAAGGGACGCTCGCGCTGGAATAATACTGTCTTTCGCGCCCAGGGGGATGATATCGCCGATGGATTGCCAATTGCTCTTCTGGTGGACAAGGGATCGGCGTCATCATCGGAGATATTGGCGGGCTCCTTACGATATGCCGGACGGGCTTTTCTGGTCGGGGACACGACTTTCGGCAAGGGGCTGGTGCAGGAATTCGATGATTTGGGCGACGGCTCCGGGCTGCGGATCACGACCGCCCGTTATTATTTCGAGGGAAATATATTTCTTAACGATCCCAAGGCGGCGGTGAAAGACAGTGCCCCGGGGATCCCGCCAGATTACTATTATCAGGCGACCGAATATGAGCCGTTTCCTCTGGAACTGGAGAGTTCGCTGTTGATGCGGGAATATGCCATTGAGAATCAGGACCGGATCGCGGCCGACTCCGGGGTTATCTCGACAAATCCGGGCTGGCTGGATGATTTCAGGAACTATATGTATCAGCATGGTTTCGATTATGAGTCACAATTGAGCCGGGAAATAGGAGCCGCCGTAATCGAGGCCCATCTGGACAGCGCCAAAGAGGAAACCATCGCGGCCGCCAACCGGCTCTATAATGTATCCCGCCGTGAGGACTCGTCGCAGTTTACCGGATATAAGGAATATATCCGGCAACGGTTATTTCAGGTCGCGCTGGAGACCAAATTCGGCGTGGCAGAATCGTACCGCCGGGCCATTGTACCATATAGATGGGATATCGCGCTGGCCGAACAGATTTTTAAGGAGAGCAAAAAGAATTGAATCTCTTCCTGATGATATTGGGGGCGGCGGCGGCCGGCATGATCGGCGGATTTCTGGGANTGGGCGGCGGGGTTATCCTGGTGCCGCTTCTCACGCTGGGCTTCAAATTGCCGATGCATCAGGCGGTGGCGCTGTCACTGGCCACGATTATGGCCAATTCTATAGTCTCTTCGACCCGGTATCTGGAAAAAGGTTTGATTGATTACCGTTTGGTAGTGCTTCTCTCGATTTTTGCCTCTTTGGGGGCCGTTCTGGGGAGTTCGATGAGTTCGTATGTGCCGGAACACTTCCTGCAAATGTCCTTTTCAATACTGATGGCTTACATGGTGTTTTCGATCCTGAGAAAGAAAGACGGCGGCCGGCCCCCGAGAGAGATGGGCCATCGTCCGCATTTCATTCCGGTCATGTTAATTGCTTTTGTGGTGGGGATAATTTCCAGTCTTCTCGGAGTGGGAGGCGGGGTTCTGATTGTCCCGGCGACCTATCTTATTTTCAATTATTCGCTGGATGTCTCGAGAGGCACATCGGCTTTTACCATCGGCATTATTGCCACGGCCGGATCGGTTGTTTATCTGGCCAAAGGAACGCTTGATGTCGAATATGCCGGACAGGTAATGCTCGGGACCATGGCCGGGGGATGGGCTGGAAGCTGGCTGGGGCTGAAGGTGCATACCAAGGTTGTCAAATGGGTTTTTGCAGTGCTAATGATTTACCTCGCTTTCCGGATGTTTTTGAAGGGAGTGGCATAAATTTATGGAGAGTCAGGGATATTTCGGCCTGGTCAAATTGCAGAAAGGGTTGGTTTGGTTAATCGCGGTCGCCTTTGTGGTTTCGGTTGCGGTTTACCTGATAAATTCAAGAATCGGCATGAAATTTTATCAGGTCTCCCTTATCCTGTTGATTCTTTCGGCGCCGATCCGTTTTATATGGATGAGCAGTCATTTCAGGCAAAATGGTGATACCAAGTATCAATGGCTGGCCTGGGTGGTAATACTGATTATCGGCGTGTCGGCTTTGATGAAATTGTGGCACTAAATGGAAGAAAAAAAACTTATCATATTTTCCGATTTTGACGGCACCTTCACGGTCAAAGATGTCGGCAACCGCATTTTTACACTCTTTTCGGACGGCCGCAATGAGCAGTTGGTCGCGGATTGGAAACAGGGATTGATATCATCGCGGGAATGCCTTCTCCGCGAAGCCGAACTGGTCAAAGTGTCGCCGGAGGAGTTCTATTCCTTGCTTGACAGTTTCGAGTTGCGGGCCGGGGCGGCGGACCTGTATCAAATGAGCCGGGAAAACAAGATTCCTTTCTATATTGTCTCCGATGGGACAGACTTATATATCGAGTATCTTCTAAAGCAATTTAATATGGCGGAAATCCCGCGCTACTGCAACCATGGCATTTTGGAAAAGGGCAGACTGAAACTGGAATTTCCCCACAAAAATAACGGCTGCACCCGTTGCGGTTCCTGCAAAGGGGAAAGGATCCGGGAGATTGCGGGAAGTCGGCGCCATGAATTTGAGGTGGTTTTCGTGGGCGACGGGCTCTCGGACATCTGTGCCGTCCCGGAGGCCGACATCATTTTCGCCCGCGGGGATCTTCTGGAATACTGCCGCCGGTGTAATATTCCGGCTATTGAATATCAGAATTTTTACGATATATTGAATTGGTTGAAAAACTCCGGTCGCATTGCCGGGTAAGATCGACAATGGTTCAATTTGGAGTCCTCATATGAAGGCAATCATAATGGCCGGCGGCTTCGGCACGAGGCTGCGGCCGCTTACGATCAATATTCCGAAGCCGATGGTTCCGATCGGCAATATCCCGATGATGGAACATGTTGTCAATCTCCTCAAGAAGAACGGATTCGATGATATCATCTCGCTTCTCTTTTTCCAGGCCGAGGATATAAAAAATTATTTCCGGGACGGCCGTAAATTCGGCGTGAAAATGGAATATCTCCAGCCGACCGAGGATTACGGGACAGCCGGTGCGGTCCGTTTCGCCGATAATTTTATCGATGAGACGGTGCTGGTGATTTCCGGCGATGTCCTCACCGATTTCGATTTGAGCGAAGCGGTGGAATGGCACAAGAAGAAGAAATCGGAAGCCACGATCCTACTAACCCGGGTGGAAAATCCCCTGCAGTATGGTATCGTGATAACCGACGACGACGGGCATATTGTGCGTTTTCTGGAAAAACCGTCGTGGGGCGAGATGTTTTCCGATACCATCAATACCGGCATTTATATTTTAGAGCCGCATACGGTCCGCCTGATCCCGCCCAAGACTAATTTCGATTTTTCGCAGAATCTTTATCCCTTAATGCTTCAGAAGAAAATGGGGCTTTTTGGCATGATTGCGGAAGGGTACTGGAAAGATGTCGGGAATATCGATGAATATGCCCGCGCCCATGACGACCTTCTTTCCGGTAATGTCAATCTGGATCTCAACATGGAAAGAATGGCTTTCGGCGAAGGGATTGCCTATGTCGGCCGGGGTGTGACCCTGGGGCAGAATATCACGGTGACCGGTACCGCCATCATCGGGCATAATGCCATTGTCGGCGATGATACCAGTCTGGACAATTCCGTAGTCGGCCCGCGGGCCAGAATCGGAGATAAATCGGAATTGAACCATTCTATTATTTGGTCCGATTCCTGGATCGGGGCGGAATCGAAACTGGAGCGCTCCATTGTGTGTTCCCGCGCCAGAATCGGCGATAATATACTGTTCCTTGATAATGTAATTATATCCGATGACTGCACGGTTGGATCGGGGGCGACCATCAAGGCCAACTGCAAAGTCTGGCCCGGTAAGACGGTCGATGAAGGGGCCATCCTGTCGACCTCGCTCGTTTGGGGTGATAAGTGGAACCGGGAACTGTTCACCCAGTCAAAAGTGACAGGGCTGGCCCTGACGGAACTGACGCCGGAGATGACGGTAAAACTCGGCTCGGCTTTCGGGGCGTTCCTGGGTCCCGGCAAGACGGTTGTAACCAGCCGCGACGCCTCCGATATTTCCCGTCTTTTAAAAAGGGGTCTTATAAGCGGGCTTCTGGCGGCCGGGATCGATGTCGATGACCTGGAGATGCTTCCGATTCCGGTGGTCCGTTATGCTTTACATAATGGTACTTACGCGGCGGGTATTTATGTCCGTCACAATCCGAATGATTATCATCTGATCGACATAATATTTTTCAACGGCGACAGTCTCGATATGCCGACGGCGAAACTGAAAAAGGTGGAGAGGCTCTTTTTCGGCGAAGATTATCGTCTGGCGACTCTGGATGAAATCGGTCACCTTGACGCGCCGGCCGGCGTGCTGGAAAATTACCGGACCGATTTTATATCTTCGATTCACCCCGACATCATCCAGAAATCAGGATTCAAGGTGGTGATCGATTACGCCAACGGCGGGGCCTCGCAGGTCTTTCCGACCATATTTTCACAGCTGGGACTTAATGTTATCGCGCTGAATGCGTATCTGGACCCGCGGCAGTTCTCCAGTCATCCCGATGAGATGGCGGAATCGATCGTGCAATTATCGTCGATTGTCCGTTCGCTTCATGCCGATGTCGGCTTCCATATCAACCCGGCGGCGGAAAAATTGACCGTGGTCGACGAGAACGGCAATCCGATCGACAACCAGTTGCTGTTGCTTCTCGTGACCGACCTGTACCTTCGCCTTTATCCCTGCCGAAGAATCGCGGTGCCGGTATCGGCGTCGATGGGAGTGGAGAAGATCGCGGCCCGGTACGGGGTGGAAGTGTTAAGGGTGCGGAACACGCATCTTTCGATGATGGAGGCGTTCCAGACCGGCGGGGTCGATTATGTCGGAGGGACACTGGGCGGCTTTATATTCCCCGGTTTCCAGATGGGCAGCGACGCTATCCTGGCTATCGCTTTCATAATTGAAATGATGGCCAAAGAGCGGGTCCGGTTGGGCGAGATGCGAACCGATTTCGAAAAGTATATCCGCCGCGAAATAAAAGTGCCGTGCCCCTGGGCCAAAAAGGGACAGGTGATGCGCAAAATTATCACCGATACCGACAACAAGAATCGCCAGTTAATCGACGGTATCAGGATTTTCGAACCGGAGGGATGGGTGCTGGTATCGCCCGATACCCTGACGGCCTCGTTTCTGATTCAGGCGGAATCGGAATCAAAAGATTCGCTGAACGATTTGATCGATCGCTATAAGACGCTGGTGGAGCAGGCGCAAAATTGAAATCGGGGTGTCCCGGCCGATAAGTCATACAATCGACCAAAATGTAAAGAGCCCGGCAGCTTTGGCCGGGCATCTTTACAGGTAATAGGTTGGGAAGAAATTTTTCTATTTATTATCGGCTTTATCTTGCTCCTTCTGTTTGATTATACTTGGGTCCGGGCCGGTTTGTTTCATTAAGTTCATTATTTTTGGCGGAAATCGGGAGTTTCCATATTTCAGATACTGATAATCTCTTAAATCTCTTGATTTTCTTCGGGTTCTGGAATAATATTAGTCCCTATTATAAATATCGCTTTATTGGAAATCGATATCGGATTACCTCTGGAGGTCAGGAATGGATTATTTTAGACGGACCAAAATCGCCCGGATAGTTGTAGAGGAAGCGGTTCCTATTGGTACGGAAGTTATTGTTCTGGGGTGGATTAGAACAATAAGAATATCCAAGGAAGTCGCTTTTGTTGAAATCAATGACGGTTCCTGTGTCGGTAACCTTCAGGCGGTATTTCAAAATCCTGATAATTATAAGATTCTCAAGGACTTGCTGACCGGGGCGGCGGTCCGTGTGGCCGGAAAATTGGCCGAATCGCCCGCCAAGGGTCAAAAATTCGACTTGGTGGCTTCGGGAATCGACCTGGTCGGCGAGGCCGATCAAACCTATCCGCTCCAGAAAAAACGGCACACTTTTGAATATTTGCGGGAAATCGCCCACCTTCGTCCCCGAACCAATACCTTCGGGGCGGTGAATCGGGTTCGCTCCAAAATCGCCTACGCCATCCATAAGTATTTCCAGGACAAGGGATTCTATTATATTCACACCCCTATAATTAGCGCTTCGGACTGCGAAGGGGCCGGGGATATGTTCCGTGTCACGACTTTCGAACTGAATAAAGCCCCGCTCAAAGAGGGCAAGATTGACTTTGAGGAAGATTTTTTCGCCGCGGAAACTTATTTAAGTGTTTCCGGGCAGTTGGAAGCCGAAATCGCGGCGATGGCGCTCGGCGATGTCTATACTTTTGGTCCGACTTTTCGCGCCGAGAATTCCAATACTTCGCGACACGCTTCCGAATTCTGGATGATCGAGCCGGAGATGGCTTTTGCGGAACTGGAAGACAATATGGAAATAGCGGTCGATTTCTTGAAATTCCTGTTCCGTTTCGCGTTGGAAGAGTGCCGCGATGATATGGCCTTCTTCGGGCAATGGATCGACAAATCCCTCCGTGAAACTCTGGAATTCGTGGTCAATTCCGATTTCGAGAGACTTCCGTACACCGAGGCCGTGAAGATTCTGGAAAAATCGGGGGAGAAATTCGATTTCCCGGTCAAGTGGGGCATCGATTTGCAGTCCGAACATGAGCGGTATCTGACCGAGAAAACATTCAAGAAACCGGTCATTCTGTATGATTATCCGCGGGAAATCAAGGCCTTTTATATGCGGGTGAATGACGACGAGAAGACAGTGCGGGCGATGGATGTTCTGGTGCCGAAAATCGGCGAGATAATCGGCGGCTCGCAGCGTGAAGAGCGGTATGATGTTCTTTTCGCTAACATGAAGGCCAAGGGAATCAACCCCGACACCTACGGCTGGTATCTCGATTTGCGTAAGTACGGCACGGCCCCCCATTCCGGGTTCGGGCTCGGTTTCGAGCGGACTCTGATGTATATAACCGGGATGGCCAATATCCGCGATGTGATGCCGTTTCCGCGGGTGCCGCGCTGGGCGAAATTCTGATTTCCGGATTTCCTTATTAATTTATCAATTTCCGGCTATCTTTTAGTCTTGTTAATAGTTAGATAAAAATCTTCCGTCCGGAAAATCGTTCCTATAAAATCGGTAAACCGTTCCTAAGATGGGTCAAATTGATTGACCTGTTCTTCCATAACATGTTGTCACATTTATGGATCCTTGGTTGCCCAAGACTGGCACAGGGCTTGCATAATCAACAAAAGCAATAGGAGTATTTTTATGCAGGGATGCACTGTTCCTAATATAAAATTTGTCTTCCAAAGCCCGGCGATATCTTCATCCGGAGAAATACAGAAAAGTGTCCCGGCGATAAACTTTATCTTAAGGAAAAATAATGCTATCCGGTAAATCGATTTTAATAACCGGCGGAACCGGTTCGTTCGGCAAGAAATTCGTCGCCACCGTCTTGAACCGTCACCCCAACATCCGCCGGCTCGTTATTTATTCGCGCGATGAATTGAAACAGTTCGAAATGGGCCAGATGATGCCGTCGTCGAAATATCCCCAACTCCGCTTTTTTATCGGTGATATCCGCGACAAAGAGCGCTTGTATCGGGCGATGGAAGGGATCGATATTGTCGTGCATGCCGCGGCCCTGAAACAGGTTCCGGCCTGCGAGTACAATCCGTTCGAAGCGATCAAGACCAATATTCTGGGGGCGCAGAACCTGATCGAGACCGCGATTGACCGGGGGGTGCGAAGTGTGGTGGCTCTCAGTACCGATAAAGCGGCGGCGCCGATTAATCTTTACGGGGCGACCAAACTATGCTCCGACAAACTTTTCGTCTCGGCCAATAATTTCAAGGGCTCGCGGGATATCAAGTTTTCGGTGGTGCGTTATGGCAATGTCATGGGGAGTCGGGGAAGTGTGATTCCGTTCTTTATGGACAAGCGGAAAGAGGGGGTCATTCCGATTACCGACCCGCGCATGACACGGTTCAATATCACCCTTGATGAAGGGGTCGATCTGGTTCTTTTTGCTATCGTGCATATGTGGGGCGGTGAAATCTTCGTGCCGAAAATTCCCAGTTATAAAATTGTCGATCTGGCCACCGCCGTCGCCCCCGAATGCCGACAGGTTCTGGTGGGGATCCGGCCGGGTGAAAAAGTGCATGAAGAGATGATTACCGAAACCGATGCCCTCAACACTCTGCAGTTCAAAAATTATTTCGTGATTCTCCCGTCGACCCGTCTCTGGGATGTGGAGAGTTTCCGCAAGGCGTTCTACGGCGAATTCTGTCCCGACGGCTTTCATTATTCCAGCGGTACCAATACCGAATGGCTGGATATCGAACGGTTGCGTGAATTGATACGCCGCCATATCGATCCGGAATTTACCGCTAAGCCGGTCCGCGCGGCGGAAGAAATTAATGGAGCGGATGTTGAAAAAATCGGTCATGATTTCAGTGAACCTGTAGTGATAGGGGGATAAATATGCAGTCAATTAAATCAGCATACAAAAAATCTTCGGATCTTAAATTCCTTCCCTACGGCCGTCAGCATATTGACGACAGTGATATCGAAGCGGTAACGGCGGTACTTCGCTCCGACTATCTGACCCAGGGGCCGGCGATCGAGAAATTCGAAAAAAGTCTGACCGCTTATGTCGGGGCGCCCGAATCAATAGCCTGCGCCAACGGCACCGCGGCGCTTCACCTGGCGATGCTCGCTCTCAGAATCGGGCAGGGGGATATTGTTGTCACGAGCCCGAATACCTTTCTGGCCGACGCCAACTGCGCCCGGTATGTCGACGCCGATATAATTTTTTCCGATATCGATCCCGAAACGGGATTGATGGATCCCGAATCTCTGGAGGAGGTTCTGGCGAAAGATAAGGATGGCAATATCAAGGCGGTGATACCGGTTCATTTCGCCGGTCAGCCGTGCGATTTGCCGAAAATTTATCAAATGGCGAGACAGCACGGGGCCTGGGTGATTGACGACGCCTGCCACGCGCTGGGCGGTTCGTATCGTTTCGAGGACAAGGAATATCGTCTCGGGGGAACTCCCCACAGCGATATGACGGTCTTTTCGTTTCATCCGGTCAAACATCTGGCGATGGGCGAGGGAGGAGCGATTACCACTGCCAATCCCGGATTGGCCAAAAGACTGCGGCGGTTCCGCAATCATGGAATGCAAAAAGAGGAATTTGTCGAGACCGGTATGGCCAAAGGAACAGGCGGTGCGGTGAATCCCTGGTACTATGAGATGCAGGAACTCGGATTCAATTACCGTCTGACCGATATCCAAGCGGCTCTGGGCGAAAGTCAATTGAAACGGCTCGACTGGTCGCTTGCAGAACGCAATCGTATTGCCGCGACCTACCATAGACTTCTGAAGGAGAATTTTCCCGAAGAAACAGTATCGTCCTTGAAGAACCGCGAAAATATCCACCATGCCTATCATTTATATGTGGTGCAGATCGATTTTGGGCATTTCGGCCGGAGCCGGGCCGAGGTGATGAATGATCTTCGCAACGCCGGAATCGGAACACAGGTTCATTATATACCGATTCATCTGCAGCCGTATTACCGCGCCCTTTATGATACCGGCGAAGGGGATTTCCCGAACGCCGAAAATTATTATTCGTGCGCCCTGTCGCTCCCGATGTATCCCGATTTGACCGACGAAGATTGCCGGAGAGTGATAAGCGAATTGAAGGCGGTGCTGGAAGGAGAAAATTAGGGTGATTTTAACCATACTGCAGGCGCGGATGAGTTCCACGCGGCTTCCCGGCAAGGTGCTTCTGCCGATTCTGGGCGAACCGATGCTGGAGCGCCAACTGGAGAGAATAAACCGGGCCGAAAAATTCGATCATCTTATTGTCGCCACCAGTGTCGGGCGCGAGGATGATGCGGTGGCGGCCTTTTGTTTCGAGAGGCGGGTCGATTGCTTTCGCGGGGATCTGGAAAACGTCCTGGACCGATTTTATCACGCCGCCAAAAACTATGATGCCCATACCATTGTCCGTCTGACCGGTGATTGTCCCCTGGCCGACCCGGAAATTATCGACCGGGCGATCGCCCTTTTTGAAACCGGTAAATTCGATTATGTGAGCAATACGGTCGAGCGGACTTTTCCGGTCGGTCTGGATGTCGAAGTATTCAGTACCGAAACCTTGAACGACGCCTGGCGGGAAGCGGTCCTGCCGTCGGAAAAAGAGCATGTAACCCGATACATTTACACTCATCCCCATGATTTCCGGATTGGTCAGTTCACGGCGGAACAGAACCACTCCGCTTTGCGCTGGACGGTCGATGAGCCGGCCGATTACGAATTGGTCCGAAAAATTTACGAACGGCTGTACCCGTCCAATCATAATTTCACCACCCGTGACATTCTGGATCTTTTAAGAAGTGAGCCGGAACTCAAAAAAATTAATTCCGGGGTCGACCCCGGGAGAGGGCTGAAAAAATCGCTTGAACGGGATTCGCAATATATGAAGGCGATCGAGAAAAATTAGCATATTGAAGGATGGTGGGAATGAAGGTAATTATCAGAACCGATTCATCGGAACTTATCGGTACGGGGCATTTGACCCGATGCCTGACACTGGCGGAGAAACTTCGGGCCGACGGAGCCGAGGTATCGTTTATCTGCCGGGATCTTCCCGGTAACATGAAGACGCTCGTATCTAAAAAGGGATATAAACTTCATCTCTTGCCACAAGAAAAGAACTCTCTTTCTGCGGGGGGATATGCTTCATGGCTCGGGGTCCGCTGGTATGCCGACGCCGATGATACCGCGCAAATTTTGGCGACGGAAAATCCNGATTTGCTGGTGGTCGATCATTATGCTCTGGATGCCCGCTGGGAAGAACGGATGCGGCCATACGCCGGGCATATCATGGTTATCGACGATCTGGCCAACCGCCATCATGATTGCGATATCTTTCTGGATCAGAATTATCATGACAATCCGGCCGGACGCTATGAAATGCTTTTGCCCGACGGATGCGCGGCTCTTTATGGACCGCAATATGCCCTTCTTCGACAGGAATTTGCAGTTGCCAGGAAAAATATGGTGAGCAACAATGACAATGTTCAGCGCATATTTGTTTTCTTCGGCGGGATCGATCCGAATAATGAAACCATGAAAGCGCTCGGGGCGATCGGGAATTTGCAGATAAAAGATATGGTGATTGATATTGTCATAGGTTCGGCCAACCGGAACAAAGATAAAATCGGGGAAATGGTGCCATCGATCGCGGGCGCCACGCTTCACTGTCAGATCGATAATATGGCGGAGTTGATGGCAAAAGCCGATATCGCGATCGGGGCGGGTGGCACCACCACCTGGGAGCGGTGCTGTCTGGGCTTGCCGTCCGTGATTATCGCGGTGGCGGAAAATCAGATCCCGATAGCGGAATCTTGCCACACGGCCGGGGTCGGAATTTATCTTGGCAGAGCCGAAGAAGTTTCCTCGGAGCGGATCGGCGAAGCGTTCCGAAGTCTTATTGAACAACCGTCGCTCCTTTCTGAAATGAAACGCAAGGCAAGGGAAATGTGTGACGGTCTGGGGACAGATCGGGTCAGCCGGGCGATTTATAAAACAGTTAAAGCCGGAGTTACGGCATGAGAGTCCTCTTTCTTGGGCCATATCGCGAGAACATCGCCGCATATTTGAAATCTCGCGGCGAGGAAGTCACTTTCACCGACGCGCCGCTTCAAGCGGGCGCGGAGATTCTTGATAGCAAAGATTTTCTAATCAGTTACGGTTATCGCCATATTCTTAAAAAAGATCTTTTGAACCGCTTCCCGAAAAGAATTATCAATCTGCACATATCGTATCTGCCCTGGAACCGGGGCGCCGATCCGAATCTCTGGAGTTTTGTTGACAACACACCCAAAGGGGTCACGATTCATTATATCGATGCCGGACTCGATACCGGGGAAATTTTGTACCAAGAGGAAATCGAATGCGGCCCGGATGATACCCTTCGAACCAGTTACAAACGATTGACTGTCGCAATTGAAGCTTTGTTCATGAAAGTCTGGCCGGAAATACGAAGCGGGAGGGCCACATCGTTCCCGCAACCGGCGGGCGGGACATATCGTCGCCTCAAAGATCGCGAAAGAGTGGAGCATTTGCTCACTAAAGGATGGGATACCCCGGTGGCCGACCTTATCGGGAAAGGTGTTCCGGCGATTCAGGAGGTCAGGTAACATGAAAGATATAATGATCGGGGCAAGACTTATCGGCGAGGGGAAACCGCCCTTCATTGTCGCCGAGATGTCGGGGAACCACAACCAATCGCTGGAGCGGGCGCTCGCCATAGTCGAGGCGGCGGCTAAAGCCGGAGCGCACGGCCTCAAAATTCAAACTTATACCGCCGAGACCATGACTCTCGATATCAATCGCGGAGAATTCCACATTGGCGATGAAACAAGTTTGTGGAAAGGGAAATCGCTTTATCAGTTGTATGATGAGGCGCACACGCCGTGGGAATGGCACCGGCCGATTTTGGACCGCTGCCGGGAACTCGGTTTGATTGGGTTCAGTACCCCCTTTGATCTTACGGCCGTTGATTTTCTGGAGACGCTCGATGTCCCCTGCTATAAGATTGCCTCGTTTGAGAATACCGATCTCCCTTTGATCCGGCGGGTGGCCGCCACCGGTAAGCCGATGATTATTTCGACCGGGATGGCCGGGATCGGCGATCTTGAGGAAACCATCCGGACGGCCCGCGAAAACGGCTGCCACGATATAATTCTTTTGAAATGCACGAGCAGTTACCCGGCTACGCCGGAAAACAGCAACTTGCGAACCATCCCGCATCTACGCGATCTGTTCGATCTTCCGGTCGGCCTGTCCGATCATACGCTCGGAATCGGCGCGGCGGTCGCCGGTGTCGCTTTCGGGGCGGCGGTTATCGAGAAGCATTTCACTCTCTCGCGCGCCGAAGGGGGAGTCGATGCGGCTTTCTCTTTGGAACCGGAGGAAATGAAGATGTTGGTCGAAGAGACCGGACGGGCTTTTCAGGCCCTGGGGAAAATCAGTTACGGAACCTCGGAGAAGGAAAAGAAATCGCTTCAATTCCGCCGTTCCCTGTATGTCGGGGCCGATATGAAGGCGGGAGAAATGTTCACGACCGAGAATCTTCGCGATATCCGCCCGGGGTACGGTTTATCGCCCAAATATTATGATGTGGTGCTGGGCGAGCGGGTGAGCCGCGATGTCGCCAAAGGGACGCCGGTATCATGGGAGCTGATCGGATGATGGGATATTTTAAAAGTAGCATAATTAATATAATTTTGCGGGCCGCGACGATGGCCAGCAAATTTATTCTGCTCTTATATATGGCCCGGTATCTCACTCCCGAAGATTTGGGAAGTTTTGGCCTAATTACCGTGACCATAGGAATTGCGGTATATGTACTTGGGATGGATTTCTATGTTTACAGCGGTCGTGAATTACTTAAAAACGTCAATGTAATGACGGCCTCAATGTTGCGCGACCAATTTATTTTTCATGGTACAATATATATTATTGGGCTGCCTCTGCTGATCATCCCTTTTCTGGGAGGGATTCTTCCTTGGAACCTTATCGGTTGGATATATCTGATCCTAATAATGGAACACATTTCGCAAGAGTCATATCGCATTTTGATAACTCTTTCGCGCGCAACTACCGCCAATTTGATTCTATTTCTGAGAAGCGGTATTTGGGTCTACGCGGCCATTATTTTTGGATTATTGATTCCTTCGTTAAACAATGTGCAATTTATTCTGATTAGTTGGATGGTTGGAGTTGCCTGCAGTATCGCCGCTGCCGTTTATGCTTTGCGCAGATATGCATGGCACAATATCGGCAAAGTTCCTATAGACTGGACGTGGATAAAGCGTGGCGCGAGTATTTCGCTTCCTTTTTTCATAGGGACAATTGCGTTGATGGGTGTTCAATATATGGACAGATATTTTATTCAGTCCTATTATGGCGAGGCAAAAGTCGGCATATATACTTTTTATGCCCAACTGGCAAATGCTCTTCAAATTTTTATGGCCAGCGGTGTCCTGAGTCTTATTTATCCGAAACTCATTGCCTCGTATCAATCCGGTGATCGCATTAATTATAGGATCATGAAATTTAAAATGATAAAGGGTGTCCTTATCGGCGGTCTTGCAATTGCCGTGATATTGTCAATAACCGTCCCAATTATAGTGAATTTATTGGGTCGGCCGCATTATTCCGAATTTCTCTCTTTATTTTGGATATTGCTCGGGAGTGCCATGACACTGACCGTTTCATATATCCCTCATTATATGCTATATGCTCAGCATCGCGATAAAACGATTGTCCGGGCGACTCTCATCTCTTGCGTAACCGCGATTATTCTCAATTTCCTGCTGGTCCCGCAATTTGGATTATATGGAGCCGGAATAACATCGCTGCTGTCATCCGCTTTATTGCTGATATTGAAAGCCGTCCCGATTATTCTAAATTCGGGAGAGATTAATTTTAATAAACAACCTGTGTATGACAAGCGACCGATTACTGCCAATACTGAGGTATGAAAATGAGCGCTCCTGCAATAAATAATATCTGCTTTGTCGCCAATTTCAATAAGACCGAGTTCTTTGACCGGATAGCGGTAAGACTTCGCAATAAAGGGTGCGAGATATTCTGGATCACGGTCAACCGGCGGCTCCATGATTTTCTCCGGGCTCGCTACCCGGAAAAGCAAATTCTTCTCATCAATAAGACCTATATCGAGCGGCCGGCGGAGGCGATCGAAGATTTCAAACTGCAGGGGCTGGTTTTCGGCGACCGGGTGTTACGGCACATGCAGACTGAAGGGATCAAATATCTGACGAATATCCAGAGGCCCCTGTATGATTTTATCGCGACGAACCATATCGGTCATATTTTCGGCGAAATCACCTGGGCCCATGAAATATTGGCGCTCCGACTGGCCAACCGCCGCAAAGAACTGCGGTGCCGTTATCTCAACCCGGCCACAATCCGAATTCCGAACGGCCGTTTCGCCTTTTTCGCCGATGAATATCAATCGGTGATGGTGGAAAAGCCGGAAGACAAATCTGATTCGGCCGCGAGTTCGGTCATAAAATTGGAAAAGCCGGATTATCTGAAATTGAATGACCATCTTTTGAAAAAATCCCGCTCCCTAGGGGCCCGTGTAGCCAAAACAAAAAGGTTTTTTACGCGGGAAAATATCGATTCGCTCGATCCGACCCTGATAGACAGCGATTGGCTCCGCCTTCGGATCCGGCTCCGGGAAGAGTGGAACAAAGAGACCTATCGCTTTGTCAAAACATGTACTCTCGATAAATTTGCGGACAAACCGTACACCCTGGTGACCCTTCACAAACAGCCGGAAGCGTCTATCGATGTCCTGGGGCGGTATTACGACGATCAGTTTCAGAATATTTTCAATATCAGGCGGTTTCTTCCGGCGGACTGGGCGGTGCTGGTCAAGGAGCACACCAATGCCATCGGCGACCGGGCCTGCGGATTCTATCGCAACCTGCAGAAAATTCCAGGGATATTTATTCTTAACGAGCGGACCGATTCGCACGAAGCGATCCGCCGGAGTTCGCTGGTGGTGACGGTTTCGGGGACAGTCGCCTACGAGGCGGCCCTGCTGGAGAAGACCGCTTTCACCTTGGTGCCGACCTTTTTCAACCGCCTGCCCTTCTGCCTGCATGTGACCTGGGAAGATTTCCGCCGGGCCGGGTCGGTGCGGGAATTGATAGACAGGGCGAAGGAAGGGGACGAAAACTTTGCCCGGTATCTTCTGCAAAACAGTTTTGCAGGAATCATAAGCGACCCGATTTCGAATCCGGCTTGCATGAAAGAGGAAAATATTACAAAAGTGTCCGAAGCCTTTTTTGAGATAACCGGCAATAAACGGCGGAATTATCGCGTGATATTTGCTGAGGCAGGAGTGTCAGTTTGAAATATTTTGTGGCAATCCTCCTGATAGCGCTTTCCTGGACTGGTACCAGTCTATTTGTTGTCGGGCAGGCCGAGTTCACGTTATTTATGAGTCTGGCGCTTTTTCTGATTCCGATTTTGGCTGGATTTTTACTCTATAACAATCAAAGGATAAAGCTTTATGGAACAGCCGCCATAGCGGCCTATTTGTTAATAAATTTCACTTTCTATTCTGGCGAGGCCAAGTTGTCTTCGATGGTTTATTCTCTGTTTTTCATAATCGTGTTTGCGGTTATGATCAACAATAGGGGCATCATGCCACGGACTCTTTTTAAGAAGTGCTTAAGATTCATAATAATCACCTACTTGGTAAACATTGTATTGGGTCAAGTCCTTACGCTAGTGGCGGCGGGTGATACATTTATGACCGGAATTATTGGCAGATCGTTTGACCTACGGGTGAATGAAATGCGTTATTTCGGTTTTGCAAGCGAGCCGTCGTACGCTGCATTTATCCTTATAGCATCTTTTCTTGCACTCTATTTGAATAGTGGCAAGGATGAGAGAAGATCAATCACAATATATGGCTTGATAATTATATATGAGGTATGGGCTCTTCATTCAATATTCGGGTATTTACTATTTATTATATTGATGCTGACCGTCCTTATGCGAGAAAATTTACGAAAAGTCGCCATTGGCGTAACGGTTGCTTTCCTTATAATTATAATGGGTTATGCCGTCATGCAATATAATGCCACAGGAAGGTTTTTGGGCTTGGCCAAAGGGATTATAAGCGGTGAAATTCAATCGATCGCCGAATTGGGCGATTTGGATTCCAGCACCTTCATGCGTATCGCCCCCCTCGTAACATATACCGATGATCTCTCCTATGATGATGTCAGAGCCTATCTTGGACACGGGGCGGCGGCATCTACGGACTATTTCACTGATCAATATTATGTCAATCTAAATCCGGATAGCAAATTTAACGTTCTTCGTCCGGCTTTTTTCCCGGCCTTTCTATATGATTATGGATTGGTCGGCGGGCTATTGGTATTGTGGTTCATGGCGAAGGCACTTCGCTTGAAAAGAAGGCTATTTATTGCGCCAATTATAGGGCTTCTTTTATTAAATGCAAATTTCAATACACAATTATTTTGGTTTACCGTGATCATTTTCGCTTTTAGTGGTTATTATCAATTAATTTCTGATTCGACAAGTAATGAGACCATAATAGCAAGGGAATCGGGAGGCGCGAAAATAATATGAGAATCGGCGTCGATTGTCATGTATTAAGCGGAAAAAACCAGGGCAGCAGAACATATCTGACCGAACTTTATAGAGAAATCGTTCAAATCCCGTCAGATAATGAATATGTCTTTCTCGGGTATTGGGACAAAATACGACCGTTCGGTAATGACTTTCAGCACATATCCTTTCCCTCAAAGTCACGGGCCAAGCGCCTGCTATTTTCAGCGGCCGAGTTAACGCGTAAAATAGAAATCGAATTGTTTCATAGCACCTATATAGTGCCATTCAATCTTAAAGCAAAATCTTTACTCACGATCCACGATATTTTGTTTGAGACTATGCCGAAATATTTTTCGCGATCCTTTGTGATGCGAAGCAAAATATTAGTTCGGCGGGCCGCTTTATCGGCGGAAATAATTCAGACAATATCCAAATATTCCCGTACGGCCCTTATGGAAAGATATAATTTGCCGGAGGACCGAGTTCGGATTGTACCATGTGGAGTCGATCTCGATTTATTTTCTCCGGTCGGTAAGAAAGAATCGCAAACTCGAATCGCCAGTCGCCATGGCGGTCTTAGGGACTATATCTTCACGGTAGGGCGCCTCGAACCACGCAAAAACCATATAGGCCTAATAAATAGTTATGCACTCTTGAAGAAGAAAATAAAATTCCTGCCAAAACTAGTAATTGCCGGACATCCGGATTTTGGATATGACGAAATATATAGACACATTGCTGAAAAAAATCTAAAGGAAGATATCTTGATATTAGGTGATGTAACGCCGTCAGAATTGCCGGACCTTTATCGGGCGGCTCATGTTTTTGTTTATCCATCATTCGCTGAGGGATTCGGACTTCCGCCTTTGGAAGCGATGGCCTGTGGGATACCAGTGATCTCATCCGATCGTTCCGCCATTCCCGAAGTTGTTGGTGATGGGGGCATTCTGATAAATCCGGACAATATAGAAGAGCTTGCTTATTCAATTGAACGTATTCTTGATGATTCGGAACTGGCGGTGTCACTGGGGCGCCGGGGGCGACAGAATGCAGAAAAATGGTCATGGAAAAACGCGGCAATAGAATACCTCGAGAGTCTGAGTCTTATGCGAGAGAAAAAATCCCATACTAATTTTAAAGAGGCCATCTTCTGAATATGACAACCTATAAATCTAGTTTTATTGCCTTCTGCGGGACACGAGGGGTCCCGGCCAATTACGGCGGGTTCGAAACGGCGGTCGATGAAATCTCGCGCCGTCTCGCCGCAAAAGGGAACCACTGCCTGATCTTCTGCCGGCTGTCATCAGGGTACAAACCAGCCGAGGATAAATACGGACGAAAATTGATATATATAAAAGGGAGCCGGCATCGCAAACTCGATACTTTTATTTCCTCGATGCAGACCGGGTGGTATCTCTGGAAACACCGTCGGGAATTCCGTTTTATTTTCTGGTTTAATAATGCCAATTTCCCCGGTATCGTCATGACCTGGCTGGCGGCCTTGCCGATGGCGGTCAACACCGACGGGTTGGAATGGCGGCGGAAAAAATGGTCCTGGCCGTTCAAATTCTATTACCTGGCGTCGTCATTCATAATCTGCCGTCTCTGCAAGCGGCTGATATCCGACTCGCTGGCGATTCAGGATTTCTATCTCGAAAAATTTCTGAAAAATACGAGTTATATACCGTACGGCTACCCGGAACCGATCCCGATCGATAACGACTTCAAAACGACGGTTCTAGAAAAATATGGTCTGAAGCGCGGGAAATATTACCTTCAAATAACCCGTCTGGAACCGGATAATATTCCGCTCGATATCGCGAGAAATTTTGTCCGGGCTTTTATCAACAAGCGCGGCTACAAACTGGTGATCGTGGGGTACAAAGAGCCGACACCCTATGCGCTCAAATTGAAATCCCTGCACGGTCAAAACGATATACTGGTGCTCGATGCCGTTTATGATGCCGCGGAACTGGCGGTTTTGAGAAGCAACTGTTTTTGCTATGTGCACGGGAATTCGGTCGGCGGCACCAACCCGGCTCTCCTGGAGGCGATGGCGTTCTGCCCGCGGGTGATGGCGATCGACAGCGAATTCAGCCACGAGGTTCTCGGCGATTCCGGTTTTTATTTCAGGCCGGATGAGATGATTAATGCTTTTCAGCAGTCGTTGCTTTTGTTCGATCGCGCCAAAGAAATGAAGGTCCGTCTGAATGAATTTTACCGCTGGGATAAAGTGGCGGCCAGTTATTTGAATCTGGCGGAAAAAAAATCAGCCGACTATAACGTCGGGAAAGTCTCTGGCTCGGAAGAAGAGGAGAGTTTTGAGGAGGCCTTTTTGGAATAGGCGGTATCGCGATGATGCGGTTCAATTTTACTCCGGAGAGATGGAAAAATTTTCCGGACTTGAAGATTGACCGGAAGTCTCGATTTAATAACCTTTTGAAATAAAACGAATTAAAACGGATGAAAAGGGAATAAGGTCGGCACGAATTTTGACACTATTATTATCGGTAAATACTGTCTGAGGATATTATGCAGGGGAGAATGACATTAAAAAGCGGCCGGGACGAGGATTTGGAATCGGGAACTTTCAATCTTATTGAAGCGGCCACTATCCTTCTGAACCGGCGCAAAACGATATTTATCGCGGTCGCATTAATGGCGGCCTTGAGCGCCGGGATCCTTCTGCTGATGTCCAATGAATATATTTCCACGGCCACAATATTGCCGTCGGGAAATAACGACCAGATGAATGAATTGAAGGCCCTTGCCGGACTCGGCGGGATTATTTCGCCCGATGACAATTCCTCCGAACTTTTCCCCGTGATTTTGCAGTCGCAGGAGATCCGCGATGCCGTTTTGGCCCGGCCCTATACTTTTGCCGACGACGGCAAAAATGTCTCACTGACCCTGAAGGAATATTTCGGAATTGAAAACCCCGACAAATTGCGCCGCGCCCTTCTGCATGCGACCTCGATTGCCACCGACAAGAAGACCGGTGTCATTTCCCTGGGAGTGGAAACGACCTACCCGGCTCTATCGCAGGCGATACTCAATGAATATCTGGCGCAACTCGATGACTTTGTGCAAAACAAGCAAAGATCGGGAGCCAAAGAGAGCGCCCGCTATCTGGCCGGGCAACTGGCGCAGACCAAAATCGATCTGGAAGCGAACGAAAATCAACTTGAAACATATCAGAATGCCAACCGGGACTGGTCGGGAAGCGGCGATCCGCAGATTTTGAAGGCCATCGCACAGTTTCAGCGTGAGATTGAAATCAAGTCGCAGACCTATGCCTTTTTGTATCAGCAGTATGAAAGCGCCAAACTGGATGTTCAGAAAGATATTCCGGTGGTGCGGATTCTCGATAAGCCGACTCTTCCGACCTTGAAGTCCGGGCCGCACCGGATGATTACGGTTATCATGGTTTCGTTGATGACCCTGATGGCTATGGTCTTCTATGTATTGTTATCCGAAGCGATACGAAGGAAGTCAGGCGGTAATAATGAAGTATATGGCCGCTTCCGCACAGAACTCAGCGGCGCCTTCCCGCGAACCATCCGTACCATTAATCGATTAAGCAAAACCGGCCGCGTTGAAGTAACGGCCGACCAGAATTCCTGATTATTTGCTGATTTCCGCTTCCAGAGCCGGAATCAGAGAATCGAGTTTGAATCCTTTAGGGGTCTGGTCCCGGTATTTTTTATAAATGGCCAGCGCCTCTTTCTTCTTGGCGATATCATTTTCCTCCGAAAGGACATTGGCGAGGTTTATCCAAACCGGGATATTGGAGGGATTTATCTCCACGCTTTTGCGGAAATATTTTTCTCCGGAAGCGACTTCTTTCATGCTCAAATAATTGATGGCGATATTGGCATAGGCCTCGGCGCTCGGCCCGAAATTTTCGACCGCTTTGAAAAGCACTCCATTAGATTGTGCAAAATCGCCCAATTGAGAAAGGGTGTTGGAAAGGGCCAAATAGTATGTCTTGTCGGACGGATTATCGGCAATCAGCAATTGGTAATACTTGGCGGCCGTTTGAAGATCCTCGCGGCGGTAATTCAGTTCGGCCAGCATGGGCCAGTACATTTTTTCATTATCACCCGTAGCTATGAGAACAGCAATGGCATTAAGGGCGCCGTCGGTGTCGTTGAAACTCGGGGCCATATCGAGAATTTCCTTGTTTATCTGACGGTCATTGGCATAAAGAAGTTTGGCCCGTTTGAAATAGGAGTAGGCCGAATCATATTGCTCCACCTTCTTAAAGGCCGTACCCAGCAGGAAAAGGACATCGCGATCGGATGGTTTCATCCGAAAGGCCTCCTGCAATTTATTAATCGCTTTGTTATAGTCGCCCGATCCGAGAGCCTGTTCGCCCGAGGATTTGAGGGATTCGAAATCTTTGGCACTCTGACCGCAACCGGCGATGCTGATTATGCCTGCCAGGGCCAGAATAATGAGTCTGATTCCTGTTTTCCTTAGCATATTCATTTAATTATACTTATTTCCATCTTGATTTTCAAGCCGGAACCTGACATTTTTGTTCTCGATGAAGATTTTTTATTATGTCGCCGCTCTTTTTCTAATCCTGTATTCGATTGCAGAAACGCAGGCGTTGCCTTCCGATTTCGGTCGGGATACCCTGACGATTCTTTTGAAATTTCCGCAAAAAAATCTCGATAAGTTGTATCCGGGAAATATTGCGGCCTGCTTTGAATCTCATCTCGATTACTGGATCTGGGAGCGAGGTCTGAAATGCAATATCCTTGAAGTCGAGAAAGAACCGAAATGGGACAAAATGCCGGATGGTTCTCCTGCCCCTTTCAGCAGATATATAATGTATATTGAGGTCAAGCCGAAATTCACTTTGGTCAAAGCAGACAAATCGGAATCCAGGGCTAAGGATGGCCGTCAACCTCATATAAATCTTGAACTCAAGATTAAACTGAGTTTATTGGACCGTTCCGCGGGACATCTTCTGATCGACCATGAGCAATTTCAGGACGCGTCGCTTCCGCGAATGATCGCCGATTCAGTGGTTCCCGACTCCCTGCAACTTCCGGAGCCGCCCGATTTTGTGGTCAAAAGGATTATCTCACGAGCGCTTGGTATTTTGCCCCGCCTTCCCCGGGATGAAAGGGAACCGGCGAAAGTTATCCCCATCCGCTTGATGGTCGATTCCCATATATATAATGATATCGAGCACGGTGGCGACAGTGCGATGGTCGCCGCCCTTGAATATGCTTCGTACCGGTTTAATCGCCAGTTCGGGATCGGCCTGAAGGTCGCGGCGAAAAATTTCTTCACCATTCCGGACGTTTCCTTCGGCGATATAGAAAGTCTTTTCAGATCTTTCTCCAGGCAATTCCCCTCTCAGGGCGATACACTGACGGTCGGCGTTTTTCGCCCGAAAAGTCCTCTCGAATTCTATATGCAGGGGCAGACTCAGCAGATCGGCTCATCGGAACTGGGACGGCGGGTGGCCCTGGTGGCGCAATTAGAAATGCCCGACACATCTCTCCCCGAATGGGATATTTTTCTAAACAGCCAATTGATGCTTCACGAAATCGGCCATCTTCTGGGGGCGGTCCATGTTTCCGACATAAAATCGATAATGGTCCGGCGGACGACCTGGGTGGGATCGTTCGATTTCGACAAATTGAACGGGGTCATGATAAAGGCGACGCTGGATGACACGCCTCGCTATACCGGTGTTAAAGATTATCTTGCCCTCTTGACCGGTACCATCGATTCGACCGGTTATCTTCTTGCCGATTACCCCTCGATATATTTCAGTTATGTAAATCTGAATCGAAAGGAACTGGCCGGAGCTGTATTCGGGAACTCGCCCTTTGCCCGATCCATCCCTTACGCTGTCGACGGGTACCGTCAATATCTTCTCAGGAATTCCAAAGATGCCTTCGAGTTTTTCCGTCTCGCCCTGAACGGAGCCGCCGATCAGGGAGCGATTCATTACTATCTGGCGCGCGTCAGTGACGGGAAGGAATCGCGCCGGGAGTTAAAAAGAGCCGCCAAGATTGGCTATTTTGATGCCGTCTATGACCTGATTTCGTTCTGGAAGTAGCCGGTAATAGCGAAGGTCGCCCTTGCGCCTTAGATATAATTGTGATAAATTCGACTCGGAAGTCGTATTTGGGGAGAGCCGGGAATTTATGAAGAAGCGGATCGTCAATGTCATTTTTCTTATATTATTCACGGGCCCGCTATTTCCGTCCTTTTTGCCGGCCGGGACAACTCCATCGGACGACAAGGCAAAAATCCTGACCACTTTTTTCCCCCTGTATTTGTTCACCCGAAATATAATGTACGGTATAGATGGTGTTACGGTCGAGAATATGCTTCCCTCAAGTTACGGCTGTCCGCACGATTTTGCTCTCGCCCCCGATGACCTTCGCAAAATCCATCAGGCCGACATTATCATTGAAAACGGCCTGGGACTGGAAGTCTTCATGCAGGAAGCGGTGCGCACCGGCAACAACCGGGCCCATGTTATGATCGCCACCGCCGGTGTCGAGCCGATTAAGTTACGTTATTATGATGTGCACGAAGGCTCCCGGGATGACTCCCTCCTGCAATTCAATCCTCACGCTTTTGCGTCGCCTCGCGAAGCCGGCATTATGGTCAGAACCATCACCGACTCCCTGACGGTCTGGCTGCCCCGCTATGCAGAACAGATACGTATAAACGGTAATAGATATGCCGCCGGCCTTGATTCCCTTGACCGGGAGTTTTCCGATTCTCTCCGCGATCTGCAAAACCCGAAGGTGGCCACGGTCCATGAGGTCCTGAATTATATGGCGCGCGATTACGGATTCGACATCGTCGATGTCATCGAACGAGAACCGGGGCAGGACCCTTCCGCCAAAACGATGGTCAGTCTCGTGGCCGAACTGCGGCAGGCGAAAATTGCCGCCATATTTTCCGAGCCGCAGTATTCGACCAAGGCCGTGGAGACCATAAGCGCGGAACTGCGGGTCCCGACGTACGAGGTTGATCCAATCGCTTCGGGTCCGGATAAAAATCTTCCTCTCGATTATTACCAGAGGCAGATGAAGAAGAATCTGACGGCCCTCCTGAAGGCCATGAAATAGGGGACTGGAGTGTCGCTTTCGGTTCATTTTCAAACTGTCTCCGTCATCGTTGACGGATTGCGCATCCTCGATGGTATCAGTACCGAAATTCCGGCCGGCTCGGTGACGGCTCTTATCGGGCCGAATGGGGCGGGGAAGACGACGATGTTGAAGGTGATGTTGGGAAAGATGCCGTACGAGGGAAAGGTTATATATAAAGATGAGAACGGTAAGTCGGTCGCGCCGCGCTTCGGATATGTCCCCCAGAGTATGGATTTTGACCGCGGCCAGCCGATGACGGTTCTCGATTTTCTGGTGATGCCGTACCAGCGCAAACCGCTCTGGTTCGGGCGACGCGAAAGTCTGGTCGCGCGGGCGGTGGAAAATCTCAACATCGTGGAGTCATCCCATCTGGCCGATTATCAGGTGGGAAAATTGTCGGGCGGAGAACTCCAGCGCGTTTTGCTGGCCTCGGCCCTCTGCGGCAATCCAAATCTTCTGCTTCTCGATGAACCGGTTTCGGGAATCGATATCGCCGGGGAGAGACTTTTCTGCGACCTGCTGGAATCGATCCAGCGCCGGCGCCGCTTCACCATGATAATTGTCAGCCACGATTTATCGGTGGTGAGCAATCACGCCGATCATGTCATCTGTCTTAATAAAAGCATGATTTGTCAGGGAGAAACAAGAACGATCCTGACGCCCGATAATCTTCGGGCGGTTTTCGGCCATCATACGGAAATATTCCGCAATCCGCATCTTGACGCCGACGAATTGCGCCGCTCCCGAAAGGGCAATGATGGACCTATATGATTTGATATATCGCCTGGTCGCGTCCGTCCTGCCGTACCAGTGGGCCCAATCGACATTTATTATCCGGGCCGCCATGGGCTTGAGTCTCCTGACTGTCCTGTGCGGTGCCATGGGAATTATGGTGGTCAACTTTCGCATGGCCTTCTTTTCCGACACTATCAGTCATTCGGCCTTCACGGGAATTGCCCTCGGATTGCTCCTGGGAATAGATCCCTGGTTGACGCTGGTTGTTTTCGGTCTTTTTATCGGTCTGGGGATTATTCGGGTGAAGCGGCATACGGAGCTATCGACCGATACTGTCATCGGAGTATTTTTCTCCACTGTTATAGCCATTGGTATCGCTATTATCAGCGCTCGGAGGGGGCTTAGCCGCGATTTGCAGTCGTACCTGTTCGGCGATATTCTGACGATTACGGAACCGGAGTTGACGGCCATGATAATCTTATTCGTGCTATCTATCGCTTATATCTGGTTGACATATAACAGGTTGCTGTTTGTGGGGCTGCATGAAAATCTCGCTGCCTCCAAAGATATTAATACCACTTTTTATGAATATTCGTTCGCGGCTCTTTTAGCCATCGTGGTTGCCTTCAGTATCAGAGCGGTGGGATTATTACTGGTTACGGCTCTTCTGATTCTGCCGGCGGCTTCCGCCCGAATACTGGCCCGCAATTCCGGAATGCTTCTCTGGTGGGCGGTCGTTTTGGGCGCCCTATCGGGCCTGATGGGGCTGGCCATCTCGCTCGCGGTTGACATTGCCACCGGCGCGGCGGTGATTTTGGTCGCGTCGGCATTCTTCCTTCTGGCCAATCTCTGGCGCCTTCTGATCCGGAACAGAGCGGCTTAATCTTCCCTGTTGATTATTTGAGTGATTGATTCTTTTGGGCAAAGGCGCGTCCGAAAACGTCATTGATTTAAAAGCCGGAAGATTGCGGATCGACATTTGCCAGACCCAAAATTCTGTCCGCCCCCTTGACAAACCGGCGGAGTTATAGTAACTTTTCGAAACTTTTTTTGCCGCCCGGTAAAAGGCGGCAGGTTGCGGTGAATAAATAGATTGGGTACCTTCCGGGAAGGCGGCTTTCCGGCGGGGATTGAGAGAAAATTCTTAAATACTTGATATTAGATTAATGGAGATGAGAATGGGATTTTTAAGGTATTTGGCCTTTCTCTTTTTGCTCCTGATATTGTTACTGCCGAATGTTTATGGCAGTGGATTTACTTTCGACGGTTTGGGAGTCAAAGCGAGAGGCATGGGTGGGGCATTCCGCGCCATAGCCGATGATTGGTCCGCCGCTTATTACAACCCGGCCGGATATAATCGGATTAAAGATAATTATCTGGCCGCGAATCTGGCGATATTTCATGACCGTTACTGGGCGAAACCAAACGTCCTGTGGAACGATACTTACGAAGCCGGTTATTATAATAATCAGGATGTGGCCAACAGCCACGAAATTTTGAATATTCCGCAGGGCGGTATAGTCTTCCGTCTTCCGGTCTGGGGCGAGACGGTTTTTGGATTGTCCGGCCTCCAGTTGTTCGATGAAAATCATCGCTGGCGGCTCTATAACAATCTTCCCGGTTACGGAGTCGCCGATTACCCCGGCACGCAGTTCTATAACAATCTCGATGTGGTCGCTTTCCAGGCGACCGCCGCCCGTGGCTTTAATAACGATAAACTCTCGATCGGAATCGGCCTGCAGTTGTTACGAGCCGATTTGATATACTCCAATCTCGTCCTGAGGGATAACGGTATGGCGTCTCCGCTGAACGACCGCCCCTATGACAAGATTCCCGAGTTGTACAGCAATAACGGGAACGGCTGGGGATTCGGCTACCGCATCGGCCTCCTTTATGATTTCACCGAGAAATTGACAGGGGCTCTTGTCTATGCCGGGAAATCATCCATAAAGATCGACGGTTCCAGCGCCATGAATTTCTATCTCGGCGATAACCAGTATCTCATCGAGAATTTGAATATTTTCCCCAATACCCAGGAATACCTTTTTGCCAGCGGGAGCACGGTGCATATCAATGCCGATTTTAAAACCACTCTCGATATCCCGGCGTCGTTTGCCGGCGGGCTTTCTTATAAATTGTCGAATAGACTGATTGTCGATGCCGACGCCGAGTACATTTTCTGGTCGCAGTTCAAAGGACTCGACTTCAGTTATTCGAATTACCGCGGCTTGAAGGACACCAGTTTCCATTATGCCAACGATACTCTTTTCACCCGGAATCCTTCCAATCCGGTCGACTGGAAAAACACCACCCGGTTTATGCTGGGGGCCGATTACCAGGCTCTGAGTTTTATCGATCTTCGGGCCGGCTTCGGATATGATCAGAGTCCCGTCAAGACGGCCACTTTTGTCCCGCAGTTCATCGATCTGGGCAATAAGTACAGTTACAGTTTCGGGCTCGGTTTCACGGTCGGTTTCTGGAACATGGATCTGGCCATGACCTACACTCACCATCCGGACCTGACGGTGTCGGGGATTTCCGATGTTAACGGCGACGGCATAATGGATAATCTGCCGGGTGATTATCGCGCCAACTATTACCAGACCGTTCTGGGAATATCTTACAGGTTTTAGGAGGACCGGCACATGTTAAGAAAATTAATGATAATCGGTTTGGTCCTGGCGACGATGACCCTTATGTTCGGCTGCAGTGACCGCGGTGTCACCTCGGTCGATGATGTCTATAGTTCCGGCGCGGTATATACGGACCAGCACACCTTTCCTGATGAGTTGAGCCACTCGATGTTTAGCAGCATTGCCCTGACCAGTCTCCTTCGCTTCCGGGTGTACGTTCCCAGCACTTACGGTGATCAAAATACGCAGACCCCTTATCCGGTCTTGTACCTTTTATCACCCCTGGGTGAAGATGAATTTTTCTATCTTGATCACGGTCTGAAGGATGTCGCCGATAAGTTGATTTCCGACGGCGTCATCAAGCCGATGATAATAGTCTGCGTCAACGGCGCCAACGGCTACGGCGGCTCCTTCTACGGCAGCAGTCCGGCCGGGGGCAATTATGACGAACTGATCGGCGCCAAGATCGGCGACGCCGTCAACGGCACCCTGATAAAATATGTCGACGGTTATTACAATACCGATACCTTGCGGACCGGCCGCGCTGTTTCCGGAGTGGAAATGGGCGGGTACGGAGCGATGCGGATCGCGGTCAAATACAGCCAGAATTTCGGCGCCGCTTCGGCCATATCGGCCCCGCTTGATTTCGACGGCAGCGACGGCACCGGCGGGTTTATCCCGCTGTTCCAGCAGGTGATAAATGAAAGCGGGGTCCCGTACGCCAGTCTTGACACCTCGTATTCAAAACCGCTTCAGACCATGTTTTTTGCCGCCGCGGCCAGTTTCTCGCCGCATGATACCGGAACCGTCGGTGATGGTCAGGTTATTACCGATTCCACGACTTTTTTCAATCCCGAAGGAACAATTCGGTTGCATCTGCCTTTCGGCGCCACGGGAGCCGCGTATGCCCCGATTTGGAACCTCTGGCTGGCGAACAACCTGCAGAATATGATGCCCCTCTATCCCGGCAGTCTCGATTCGGTGGCCGTGATGCTTCTGGCGTCACCGCAGGCCGATTACGGATTCTATCAGCAGACGGTAAGTTTCCGGACCACTCTGGAGGGATCGCCGAATGTCAGTTTGACCTATGGCGAATACACCGGTTATTCCGGTTATCCCGCCGACAAGTTCCATGTGGTTTATGATCTGCTTCCGAAAATATTGAAATTCCACTCGGATCATTTTGCGGATCTATAAGAGAACGGATATAATTTTATTTTCAAAGCCGGGAACATTGAAATGTTCCCGGCCTTTTAATTGGTATGTCAAACAACCAGAAATATGATTTAGTATCGATCGGGGCGCATCCCGATGATGTCGAGGTCGGGACCGGGGGGGTTCTGATCGATCTCAATAAAAAAGGATACAGAACCGGAATTGTCTACCTGACGGCGGGCGAAATGGGAACCGGCGGAACGGCCGAAATTCGGGCCGAGGAAGCCAAGAATGCCGCCAGAGTTCTCGGATCCGATTTGATTCATACTTATGACTGGGGCGATACGAAGTTGTTCGATACGTACGAGCGGAGAATCGAATTGGCGACCCTGATTAGAAAACACCGTCCCGAAATTGTTCTGGCTCCTTATCCTCATGTGGGACACGGCAAAAGACAATCGCATCCGGATCATGTGGCCTGCGGCGAAATTGTCATCAACGCCGTCAATTATGCCACCTTAAAGAAGATGCCGATCGAAGGCGAGCCGCATATTGTCAAACGGGTGTTTCACTATTTCCTGCCCCCGGGCTTGAGCCCGTCATTTGTGGTGGACATTACGGCGCATTTCGAGCGCTGGATCGAAGCCCTTAAATGCCATCGTTCGCAATTTCTTAATCCGGAAAAGTCGCGGGATTATATCTGGTCCCTGGAATCGCTGGCTCGGTCGTTCGGCAGTCAGGCGGGATGCCGGTATGGCCAGGGATTTTATCATATTGAACCGATGCGCATTACCGATTTGTTCGATCTTGTCAAATGAATTGAAACTTATAAAGTGATTTTCCGTCCGAGTCTTTGAACTATCTTAATATCGATTGCATCAGCAAAATGGTTTGAAACATTATAGGAAAGGAATAATTATGTTCCGCTCGATTAAGGAATTCAGCCAGTTCTGGCGTCAGCATGCCGATGCCACCCAGAAAATCATGGATGCCCTCAACGATAAGTCTCTGTCACAGAAAGTCTCGCCCGATGACAGAACCCTGGGGAGAGTTGCCTGGCATATCGTTCAGACCATTCCCGAAATGGCCGGCCGGACCGGGCTTAAAGTTGATGGTCCCGATGGGAATGCTCCTCTGCCGGGTAAAGCGGCCGAAATCCAGCAGGCTTACCGAACGGCCTCGAAATCTCTCCTGGAGCAGGTGGAAAAGAACTGGGACGACAACACGCTCAAAATGGAAGACGATATGTATGGCTCAAACTGGCCCCGCGGTCTTTCGTTACGAATTATTATGGATCACGAGATTCACCACCGGGCGCAGATGACAGTCCTGATGCGGCAAGCGGGACTCCGGGTCCCCGGCGTTTTCGGCCCGTCGCGGGAAGAGTGGTCTCAGCACGGAATGGAAGCTCCGGAAATATAAGGTATCGATTGCCGGCGATAACAAAATCCTTAAATTCTGATGTCGATTTGCGTGCGGGAAGGGTATGGCCGGACCGTAAGTTGTTATATTGTAGCAAATTGCGCTTTTCCGGAGGAGTTTTTTTATTTTTTTTGAAAATCCCCCGAAATATGAACTTTTCGCCTCAGATTTTTGTAATAGAATGTCGAAAGAAGGCTTGAAAACGGCTCACAGAAAATATCGGGATGACCATAATTTTCTCTTGCGAATTGAATAACATTTTATTTTTATCTGGAGCAATTTTTTGAGCCATAGGCTTGTTTATTGGAGGTGAATTTATGATTTGCGCATTTTGCGGTGAGAAGTTTACAGGCAAGCCGATCAAGCAGGGAGGACAGGTCTACTGTTCGATTGAGTGCGCCGATATGGCGGCCGAAGTCGTTTCTGACGACGAAGAATATTACGAGGATGAAAATATCGAAATGGATGACTACGAAGACGAAGACGAATATTGATTAGATTTTAATATTGTTGGAAGATTGAAGTTTCCGGGTGGTAATCTGCCCGGAAACTTTTTTTATTCGCGCGAAATTTTCATGATTTCATAGCGGACTATGCCGGCCGGGACCTTGATTTCCACCTGATCTCCGAGCTCTTTGCCCAGCAGGGCCGCCCCAATCGGCGATTTAACCGAAATAATATCATTATCAACGTCGGCTTCGTCGGGAGGGGCCAATTGATACTCGATTTCCTCCCCATTTTTCAGATCTTTTACCCGGACCTTGGCAAAGAGGTAGGCCTTGTCCGACGGAATATTGGAGGTCTCTATCGACCGGGCCCGGCTGAGTTTGTCCTCGAGTTCCGCGATTTTCCGCTCCAGGTGAACCTGGGTCTCTTTGGCGGCGTGATATTCGGCATTTTCCGAAAGATCACCCATCTGCATCGCCCGCTTAATTTCAGAAATAATGGCCGGGCGATCCACGGTCTTGAGCTTTTTCAGTTCCCTTTCAAGCTTCAATAAGCCCTGTTTAGACAAATAAATGGGATCGCTATCCATAATAGACAATTATAAGCAAAAATTTAGATTTTAAAAGCACCTTTTGTCTCTATTTATACGGCAGTTTATCGGGTTTATTTTGATCCCGTGCCGGCTATAAAGTCAAAAGAAAAATTTTCTACCTGAGTCAGAACATTTTTTCATTTCAGAGGGTCTTTGCCCGGCCGAAGATGCCTCTATCATGTTGTTGTTCAACATATTTCTCTGGAAATAAGTTTCCGGCACCGCCCTTGCGATAGCATTAATAGAAAATAGGAGCTTTGTTGCATAGGAAGGTGCAAGTGAGGAAATTACTATTTTTAATATTTGTGATTCTTCTGGTGGCGGTCAGCTGGTTCAAGCCGGCTTTCTGCGAACCGCTCGATAAGGATGCCCTGATCCGGCAATACCTTGCCGGTAAAAAATCGATTCCCTCGACTGCGACCGATAACAGCCATTATACCAGTCCCGCAATTTATGGAGATTCATCGCAGATTAAACCACCCCTTTCTCCGGACGATACCGGCATGGCCGGATCTCGAGGCGGAGATATTTCCGGGGATCCGCAGGCGGGAATTCAAAAATTCGATTCCACCGAAAGTCTGAGACCATTCGGTTACGACCTTTTTGAACGACCCATGGATGTAGCATCGGCGCCGGAAGTCGCCGACGCTGCCGATTATCTGCTGGGCCCGGGTGATAATATCATCATTTATCTCTGGGGTTCCGTGGAGAAGGAATTTGACCTGGTGGTCGATCGGCAGGGGAAAATATTCATACCCAAACTGGGCGAGATAATTGTCCATGGTAAGAGCCTGAATGAATTCGAATCGCTCCTAAATAAAAAATTTTCGGGTATTTATTCCGATTTTAAATTGTCGGTAACCCTCGGGAAAATCCGCTCGATCCGGATATATCTCACTGGCGAAGTCAGGCGCCCGGGGGCGTATACGGTCAGTTCCTTAACGACCCTATTTAACGCCCTCTATCTGGCAGGAGGGCCCAATCTGCGCGGATCGATGCGCAATATCCAACTGATTCGAAATAATAAAATTGAAACCTCCTTCGATCTCTATCAATTTCTTCTCAAGGGAGAAAATAACTCTGATATTCGTCTTGCCTCGGGTGATGCCATATTCGTGCCGGTTTGCGGGCCCCGGGTAACCATTTCCGGGGAAATCAAACGCCCGGCCATTTATGAGTTGAAGGGTGGTGAAACGGTGGCCGATCTGACGACGCTGGCGGGGGGGACAACGGCCCAGGCCTATCTCGATCGCGTCATGCTGGACCGGATATCGACAAGCGACGAAAGGCAGGTCATCGATCTGAATCTGAATCCCGGAAACGGGCAGAAGATCGATAATATTGCTCTTAACGACGGCGACCGCCTGCAGGTCTTTTCTCTCTATGACATGAAAAAAAATATTGCCTATATAGACGGTATGGTCAAGCATCCGGGAGAATTTGAGCGGAGCGATTCCACATCGCTTGCGGAGTTACTTAACCGCGGTGAGTTACTTCCGGAAAACGTCTTCTATGAACGGGCCAATCTCTTCCGGCGCTATCCCGATCGGCGCTCGGAATTGATTCCTGTCAATCTGAATGATGTTCTGGCCGGGAAAGCGAATTTCATGCTTCAGGACAACGACTCTCTCTATGTCTACAGCATCGACCAGATGAAACGAAAGAAATTCGTCTATATCGAAGGAGAAGTCGAAAAGCCGGGGCAGTATCCGCTCTATGATAATATGAATCTGGCCGATCTGATTTTCCTGGCCGGGGACTTGAAGAAAAATGCCTATCAACTCGGTTTCGAACTGGCCCGAATCGATACTCTGGGGAATGTCCAGATTCAATATATCGATATTCCCCGCAATCGTCCCGAACAAATCGCGCTCCAGGAAGACGACCGGGTTTTTGTCAGACGGATTCCCGACTGGTTTTTGCACCGGATGGTGACCATCGACGGGGAGGTCCGTTTTCCGGGGCAGTACGCTCTCATATCGCGCAATGAAACTCTGTATGAGCTCATTCAAAGGGCCGGTGGCTTCACCGAAAGAGCGTTTATAAAAGGGACAATTTTCCGCCGGAATACCATCGAGCAAAATCTGGAGCGGCGCAACCTGCCGGAAATAATCGCCAATTCCCAGCCGCTGGAGCAGGATTCCACCGGCAAAGTCCGGAAGGCCGAAGTGGTCAATTTTAAATTGAATAACATGAACCGCATTGTCCTGGATCTGGAGAAAATAATCGACTCCAAAGGGGAAAGAGGAAACGTCACCATGCAGAACGGCGATATGGTCTTCATCCCTGAAATCCCCAGCGGGATTTCGGTCATGGGCTCGGTCGGCTCCAATGGCACCATAAAATTCGAACGCGGCAAAAATGTAAAATATTATATCGAAAAGGCCGGCAATTTTACCACTCAGGCCAATAAGAAGGAAACCAAATTGATCAAGGCCGACGGTCGTGTCTTTTCGGGAGGCGGAACCCTCGGAAAAAAGGTCGAAGTGGGCGACGCTATTGTCATCCCGACTGAAATCAAGAAAGAACGCGACTGGCTGAAGACGATGTCGGCGACCGTCTCGATACTCGGGGGAATTATGACCTCGATCTTTATAATAGACAAATTATGAGTCCAGAATAATCCCATTCTCACCTTCCTAAACCGCCCGGCATCCTCCCTTCGCCGGGCGGTTATTTTATTTCCGGAATATCATTCTTAAGGGAGAGGAAATTTTTTCAAGATTCTTCAACGCAGACAAATTCAGGCCCTTTTATTCTCGGTCAAGATATTGTGACACAATAAAATACAAACCGTTCAAGGCCGGACAATTCCGGCACAGGCTTTGCAATTATGATCTCCACAAGATGAAAGGTTATCCCTTTTTATGAAAATTGACCTGCACATACATACCAGTCACTCCTTCGACTCCGAAAGCAGTATCGAATCGGTTCTGGGGGCCGCCTCCCGAGCCGGTCTCGATGCTGTCGCCATTTGTGATCATGACACCATGTCGGCCACCGGGTTGGCCCGAATGCTTGCTCCCGATATCGTGATTATCCCCGGAATGGAATTAACGACGGATCGGGGCACCCATATCATCGGTCTCTTTCTGGAAGAAGAAGTGGTTGCCCGGGACATTCTGGGCGCGATGGCCGAAATTCATGAACAACAGGGATTGGTCATGATTCCGCATCCCTACCGCCCCAATACCGGTCTTTGGCACAACCGTGACAGAGCCAATCTCTACAGCGGGGAAGAAATCGAAAAGATAATATCGCAGGTCGATTTGATCGAAGCGGTTAATTTCCATTCGCAACCGGAAGAAATCCTCGACACCGATCGGCATTTGCGGCTTCTGACCGCGATGCCGCAGGGGGCCGGAAGTGATGCTCATAGTATCGACGATATCGGCAAAGCGTACGTTGATCTTGACTGCGACCGCACGGACGACCCGGAGGACTTGAAGAAAGCTCTTTTGAGAGCGCCAAGACTGCTTCGTTTCGAGGCCTATAGCCAGTTGGAGGGAACACGCACCCTCTCGATCACTCCTCCCTCGCCGCAAAAGGCGCTGATGAAAAAAACCCGCGAAATTATCGAATCAATCCTTCCGGGGTCGTGGCGCAATTCCGCACGTCACCCGGAGCGAGAGGAACTCGGTGCGACAGATTCTGATGAAAATCAGGAGAATTGATAGTTCCGATGCCGATAAATGATTGAATGAAAATTCCCAGGGAAGGGAGACAAGGCAGTATGAAAGAAATCAGGGAAGAACAAAATAAGGCCGGATTTGAGCCATTCGATTCTGAAAAACGAATCCCCGCCGGCGCGGCTTTGGCCGAGAATTCCGTTAACTACTCGCCGCGGGTGATCCGCGCCCTCGAACGGGCCGCCGAACTGGAATCAAGCGGTCATGATTCTGGAATCCATAGCGCCGCCCTGCACGGTGCTCTTGAGAGATATACCGCTGTACCGGGAAATGCCCTTCTGACTTTCGCCGGCCTGAATGATCTTTTTGACGCCGTCGCCAGAACTTATATCACCAAAGGAACCAGGGTAATTATTGCCGGTCCGACTCCCGATTATTTCAAGAGTTATGCCGAAAGCAACGGCGGNANGATAACCGCCAATTATGCTCCGTCGCCGTTCAGTTCCGATCCCGACGGCCTGATGGAAAAAGCCTCCGGCGAACGTTCGGTCATTTA
This sequence comes from Candidatus Zixiibacteriota bacterium, assembly GCA_900498245.1. NCBI lineage: Bacteria > Pseudomonadati > Candidatus Zixiibacteriota > Candidatus Zixiibacteriota bacterium. Next base: position 3,307,715 of record LS998015.1, on the reverse strand, counting down.
TCTGGCCAGCCCCAATTATCCCACCGGAACCATTTATGATTCCGACGAAATAAAAATGATTCTCGAGAAATGCCCCGAGTCGATTCTCATTCTCGACGAATCTTATTTTGAATATCACGGCCAGACCGCCGCCGGACTGGTAAAAAAATATGACAACCTGGTGATTGTACGGTCCTTTTCCGAGGCCTTCGGACTGGCCGGGTACCCCTGCGCCTATGTTTTAAGTTCGCCCAAAAATCTGGCGCAAATCGGCCGCTTCCGCCATAACGGGCCCTCCGTCACGGCTCAAATTGCCGCCCTGGCCGCCATTGGCGATCTGGGCGAACTGCGCCATCGGGTCGAAATGGTTCGCGAGGGGATCATTTACCTGGCCGTTCGCCTGCGTCAGTTCGACATCTCTTGCCGGATGACGCCGATCAATGTTCTTCTTCTGCAGACGGCCGACAGCAGCCGGGTCGCCTCCGTTCTAAGGCAGAATAAAATTTTTGCCGAGGATGTCGGATTCGTCCCCCAGATGGAGAATTATGTCGCCCTCGCCATTACGGACTCTGCCACCACTCATAGAGTCGTGGAACTTTTTGAAAATATTTCCGAGTCACTGTATCGTCTCCGACCGCCCCGAATCCGCAAGGTTACCCTGCATCGTGACGCCGAGGGCACTGCCTTCGACAACGCAGCTGCGCCATTGGCCAATAGTACAAAGGTCAATATATAAGTATTTAAGAAGCCCAGTTGACGCTTCTAAAGAGATGAAAAGAGATACCGAAAATAATACCAGGAATGAGATGATCGGCTCCGAAATAGAACCGGTCATTCCGATCGAAAGTATTTCACGGTGGTCAGGTGCCAAACGAGTGCGCCCATTAAGGAGATCGCGATTTTGAAAAGATTCTGGGGCACCATAAACCGTCACAAAATGGAATCGGCCGCATACCGAATAATGAGGGCGGCGGTTCTTCTGGCAGCCCTGGCGATATTCCAGAAATATTTCAAAATCTGGACATCAACGGAAAGCGCCGATCTGACCCTTCTGGCGGCCATGACGCTTCAATTGCTCCTTCTAATCAGACTGCCTCATAATGATATCATGCCCCTGCGGAATCGATCCATTTATGTCAGAGGCTTTATTGCGGATGAATTAAAATTCGCCGCAATTTTGACGGCCGCGGCATTTTTTCTGAAATTCGTATCTGTCCCTTCCCTTTTTGGATTCTTCCTGACAGCGAATTTCATACTGCAGGCTCTTCTCTTTGTTGTTTGGAGAAAATATACGATCAAATCGAGCCGTCCCCAGGAAAAGAGAATTCCATCAGGCGGCGAAAAAAACATCGTTATCGTCGGGGCACAGGGACGAGGCCTGCATGCGGCCGACCTGATTTTGAAACATCCGGAATTATATACCAGAATAATCGGTTTCGTGGACAGTCGCCGGGAGACCTTCTGGCGTTATCGCGACATACCGCTGATCGGCCGCCCCGATAATATCACCGAAATAATTTCGCGTAGTGCCGTCGATTTCGTCATCATGGCGACCGAGGCCGATGAATTTCTGACCAGCCGGAAAATTTTCGAAGCGGTCGAAAAGATGGGCATAAAAATTTGTATCCTTCCGGACATTTATGAAAGCAATATCTCCCGCTGTTGCACGTCATCGCTGAATGGTCAGCCCGTCCTTCTATATCATTCTGTTCCGGAAAATCGTCCGGCCCTATTCGTAAAATCGTTCATCGACCGAATCGGAGCCGTCGCGGGAATTGTTCTGGGTCTCCCCGTCATGATAATCGCCGCTCTCGTGATAAAAATCGACTCCGCCGGTCCGGTTCTTTACTATCAGAGACGTCTGGGGCGCAACGGCAAAATATTCCGGATGCTGAAATTCCGCACGATGACGGTTGATGCCGAAAAGCAAAGGGGGAAACTGCAAAAGATGAATGAAATGTCGGGGCCGGTTTTCAAGATTGCCAACGACCCCCGGGTGACCAGGGTCGGAAAAGTTTTGAGAAAATACTCGATCGACGAATTGCCGCAGTTCTTTAATGTGCTCTGGGGTGATATGTCGCTGGTCGGCCCGCGGCCGCCGCTTCCCAAGGAAGTTGCCAATTATGCCCCCTGGCAACATCGCCGCCTCTCGGTTAAACCGGGCGTTACCTGCCTCTGGCAGATAAACGGACGAAATAAAATCGATTTCGACGAATGGATGCGTCTCGATCTGGAGTATATCGACCGTTGGTCGCTCAAGGAAGATGCGCGCATCCTGGCCAAAACCCTTCCGGCCGTTCTCAGGGGAAACGGAGTCTAAAAACAGCCTTTCCCGAATGGCATAGGATAGCCATGAAATCATATCTTGCAGCATTATCAATATTATTATTTGGATCCCTCGCCGAGGCGGCCTTTTTGCCCGTCAATCAGCCGGAATACCGCTTTCTCTACGAGGCCGCGCGGCGGCAGGAAATTCTGGACGGCAAAATAATGCTTCGGGAAATTGTCGCTCCCTTCAATCTGGATACGAGTCTTAATGGTTTCGCCCGAAATCACTTTACTTCTTCGGGAAATGACAAAATCGAGCCATTTATTGCCTTGGGGAATGCTTTCAATGCCTCCCGATATGATCATTCCCGCAATTATGAATCGATCCGGGGCGGTCTCTACGCTCACCCCACACGTCATCTCTACTATTACGGTAATCTGCTTCTTGATAAAAAAATGGCGGAGGATCCGTCATACACCGGTAAAAAATGGCGCGGGATGGCCGGCGAAATGGAATCGTCATATTTAGCTTTTGGTATAAATTATCTGGATATTATAGGAGGACGGTTCGGCGGCAACTGGGGACCGTCCGATGAGTCCCTGATCCTTTCATCAACCGCCCGCCCCATGGACGCCGTCGCTGTTCGCCTTCGCTGGGGGATAATGCAATTTTCCTATCAAGCGGGTCAATTGAATAAAATTGGTCCTGCGGATTCGACGGGTGAGTGGCAGAATCGCTACTTTTCGGGACATCGTCTCGATTTTCAATTTGCCAGTAACTTCAGCCTTGGCTTGTTCGAGACCGTCATCTACGGCGGCGCCGGGCGGAGTTTCGAAATGGCCTATCTTAATCCCTTCATGATCTATCATTCGGTGCAATTGAACGATAATATCGATGACAACACTTTCCTCGGTTTGGACGCCGTTTATCTTATAGCCGGGAGACATAAATTATACGGCCAATTCCTCATCGATGATTTTCAAATTGAGAAAAAGATTCGATCCGACCGGGAACCGAACGAACTCGGCTTCCTGATCGGGGCGCAATCCCTGAACCTCTTTAATTTTATTGATATAAAGGGGGAATACCTCCGCCTGAATAACCGGACCTATAATCAGAAGTATGATCGGAATCGATATGACAATCGAGGCGCTCTGATCGGCAATGAACTTGGCCCCGATGCCGACCGATGGAGCCTGACTCTTTCCAAATGGTTCGGATATGAAAGAAGGTTATCGCTCAATTTTGCCTGCGAACGCCATGGTGAGGGACGGTATAATTCCCCCTGGACCGAACCCTGGCTCGACTCTACAATTGTATACAAAGAATCTTTTCCGACCGGTACAGTTGAGAAGAAATTTACCGCCGGGATTGGGTTTTCCGGATTTATCCGAAACGATTTTTATTTCGATGGTGAAGGCGGCATCAGAATCTATCGCAATTTTGGCCATAATCCGGGCGCCAGTCGGACCGTCCCTTATTTCTCATTCAATCTGATCTTTTCCTTTTCCCATCCGGTCAAAATTCAGTGATTGCGTATTTCTATCGGAACCTCGCTGGTATCCGGGCGTTTCGGTGGATGTAACCTGCAGCTACGACACGATTATTTTCAGCCGGTAGTTCTACATTATATGAACCGGCGGAAACGAGAAAACGACAATGTCCGAGGAAAATTCAGATTTGGATAAGAAATTCGTAAACCATCTCAACGGGGAAAGCTCTCCCTACCTCTTGGCCCATGCCAATAATCCCGTCAATTGGCATCCGTGGGGGAAAGAGGCCCTCGAGAAAGCGAGAAGCGAAGATAAGCCGATTTTTCTTTCGATCGGTTATGCCGCCTGCCACTGGTGTCATGTGATGGAAGAAGAATCGTTCAAGAACGAAGAAATTGCAAAAATCCTGAACGACAACTTCGTCTCCATCAAAGTTGACCGGGAACAGCGTCCCGATATCGATCAGATTTATATGACGGCGACCACGGCGATGACCGGCGCCGGGGGATGGCCGCTATCGGTATTCCTTACCCCTGAGTTGAAACCGTTTTTCGCCGGGACCTATTTCCCGCCCGAGGATCGTTACGGTCGCCCCGGATTCAAACATGTCATCACCGAACTGGCGGCGTCATACAAGACCGAACGGGAAGGATTGGATGAAATGGCGGATAAGGTAGTCTCGGCCATAAGAGAAAGCCTAAAACCGCTTAATGAATCGGCGACTCTTGATAAATCGGCTACTGCCCATGCGATTCGTTCCCTTGTCAATAACTATGACCCGGTCTATGGCGGTTTGGGGCATGCCCCCAAATTTCCGCATCCGGTGGAGATGTCGTTCATGCTGAAGTATGCCGCCATCAATGGGGATGACAATGTCAATCAGATCGTAGAGAAAACTCTGTTGTCCATGTCCCGGGGCGGAATTTATGATCAGATCGGCGGCGGTTTTCACCGGTACTCGACCGATGCCCGCTGGCTGGTGCCCCATTTTGAGAAGATGCTCTATGATAACGCTCTTCTGGCTGTCACCTATGCCGAGGCTTATACGATATCGAAAAATGAAATCTATTTAAAAATAGTCCGAGAAACTCTTGATTTCATTCTTCGTGAATTGGCCGATCCGGCCGGGGGATTTTATTCCTCGCTCGATGCCGACAGCGGGGGCGAAGAGGGAAAATTCTATGTCTGGAAGAAGCGCGAAATTGAGGCGATTCTCGGCAAAAAGAGCGAGGATTTCTGCCGGTATTATAACATTGCCGATGATGGGAATTTTGAGGATGGTTCGAACATTCCGAATCTTGACACTTCATCGGATATCTATATAGAACGGGCCGGGCATAACAGAGCGGAATTTCTTAAGGCCGTTGAGGAATCGCGGCAGATTTTATTTGATGTCCGGGAACGGCGGGTGCATCCGGCGACCGACGATAAAATCCTGGCATCGTGGAACGGTCTGGCGATTTCGGCTTTCTGCCGCGGTTATCAGGTAACCCGTGAGGAGCGCTACCGGGCGGCGGCTTTAAGGGCTTTCGAATTCATAAAAGAGAGTCTTTACAAAGATGCTGATTTAGTTCATTCCCGGCGGCAGGGGAAGGCTTCCGGCGGACCGTTACTCGAAGACTATGCCTACCTGTCGCGCTCCATCATTGATCTTTATGATACGGTTTTCGATTTTTCCCTGATTGACACCGCTGGAAAGCTGGCCGATTCGGCCGTTGAGAAATTCATGGACATGGACGGCAATTTCTTTTTGGCGCCGGAAAATCTCGAAGAATATTATATCCGTCCTCGGGATATCGCCGATGGGGCCCTTCCGGCTCCCGGCTCTGTCATGATCGATACATTGATTCGTCTGGCCGCCCTGACCGGGAAAAAACATCTTCAAGAATTTGCCGAAAAGGGCCTTAAGGCAATCTCCTCAACAATCGCCCAACTGCCGCATGCCATGACCTCGGCCATTGCCGCCCTTGATCTTCTCATATCCGATCGGATGGAACTGGTTTTGGTCGGCGAAGACGGCCGCGACCGTTTTGTGAATGAAATTTATGACCGTTTTATTCCCCATCAGATTTTGGTTGTGTCGTCCCGGGGGGAAGAGAATATACCCCTGTTATCGGGGCGGGCGGGCGACGGCCCCGTGACCGCCTATATCTGCCGGAACTCAGTCTGCCGTTTGCCGGTCACCAATCTTGACGATTTCCGCCGGGAATTAACGCAACTTTAGATTTTCTTTTCCTTTCGAAATTCTGCATATTGGGGCGGGAACAATTTGGAATCTATGGCATTTAAATATCAAAAATATGGAGAAATCGATACAATATGGTAGAAGCTAAACTTAAATGGACCGGGGGAATCCGTTTCGAGGGGGAATCGCTTTTCGGCCATAAGATTGTCACCGATGGGGCCCTGTCGGCGGGCGGCGATGAGAGCGGCTATAAACCGACCGAACTTTTGATGTTCGCTCTGGCCGGATGTACCGGTGTCGATGTCGTCACCATCCTGAACAAGATGCGCCAGGAAGTCACCGGTATCGAAATCGAAGTCAAAGGACAGCAGCCGGAGCAATTTCCCAAACCGTTCAACCGGATCGAAATCAAATATACTTTCCGCGGAAAAAAACTCGACCGCGACAAAATCAAACAGGCGGTTCATCTTTCGGAGGAAAAATACTGCTCTGTCAGTCAGACCCTGAAAGGGATCGCCAATATCATATCCACCGTCGAAATTATAGAGGAATAAAATGCAGGACTTATCATATCGATTGGAAAGTACGAAATCGTTCGATGAAATATCTCGCCTCCTCGAAAAAACCTCACCGGAACGTGGTTTCCGGGTTCTGGCCATTCATGACACAAAGGCCACTCTGGCCGAGAAAGGTTTTCAGATTGAGCCCCTGAAAATATTCGAGGTCTGCAACGCCGGTTTTGCTTTTAAGGCGCTGGGGAAAAATGTCGATGTTTCCCTCTTTATGCCGTGCAAAATCGTAGTTCGCGCGGAAAAAGGAAAAACGGTTATGACCCTGGCAAGGCCGTTGATGATTTCCGCCATGTTGCCCGGCTTCGGGCTTGAAGAGCTGGCCGGCGAAGTGGAAAAGCAGTTGATTGGTATAATGAATGAGATTAAGTAAAAAATTTTTTGCAAAACTGGCCCTTGGAATTATATTGGGTGGTGTAGCCGGAATGGGCGTCTTTTATCTCTACGGAGCCCTGGGAGGCGCCTGACCGCTGATATGTAACCCCGGGCGGGCCATCCTGCTCGGAATGATAGCCGGTGCGGCTATTGCGACCATTGATTGAGGTTTGGTATGCCGATATTCGAGTATAAATGTGACAGGTGCGGGCAGCAGTTCGAGCAACTGGTGTTTCGCTCCTCCGATAAAGTCTCCTGTACCGCCTGCGGATCCGAAGAGGTGCAGAAGTATGTTTCCACTTTCGCCTCCAATGCCTTTGCCGGAGATTCATCCGCTTCGTGCAGTACCGGATCCTGCGGCAAAAAGAGCAGTTTTGGCTGAGCCTCCTGCTGAATGCCGGGCCGGTCGGCCCGTAAATTCAATCCCCATGACCAGGAATATTCTGATATCGGCCCTTTTGATTCTTCTCGTTCTATCCCTCCCCGGTTGCGGCAAAAAGAAATATAAGACTCCGGAGGACGTCAAAGGAACCGTGGCGTGGCTCGACGCCCGCTCGGCCCTCCCGGTTTTCCCGATGGGAACCAATCCGATATATATGTTCTTCAACGCCGACTGGTGCAAGTACTGCCAGGCGATGAAAAAAGAGATTTTTGACCGTCCCGAAATAATCGATTACATGAACAAACATTTCACGTCGATCTCGGTTATTCCGGACAGCATCAAATCGGTCCGGTTTCTCGATCAGGATATGAGCGGCGCCGATTTGCTGAAAACCTTCAAGGTCGAAGGGTACCCCGCGCATTATTTTTTCAATATGAAAGGCGAAGTAATTGGCGTCCAGACCGGATACATGAATCTCCACGATTTCAAGCAATTGCTGAAATATGTCGCGGAGGGGTATGTGGACAAGATGGACTATGCCACCTATCTCGGGTCCTCCGATGCCGAGGTCGATACTACCTGGGGCGATTTTTAGGGCTTTTCTCTCTTGCGGGCCACGACCGCAATTCGATTGCTTTTCCTGTCCGGCTTCTCGAATTTGAAGCAATCATAGAACCCGAGAATTTCGAATCCGGCCGACCGCAGCCCGGATTTTATGACGCTGTTTACGTATGCCTTCTCGGTATGAATCTCTTCGAACATTTCCCAGAGTTTTCCTTTTTTGACAAAACAGGTGGCGCGAAGATCGGCCTGACGAACCTGATTGAAGTATAGCGACTCCCATATCCAGGCGATTCCGGGACGAATACCGGCGTAAATTTTATCGCCCCATAAAAATTGCAGGGCGCGGGCGGTATTCATATCGAAAATAAATAACCCCCCCGGGCGGAGATGTTCGGCCACTCCACGGAAAGTGTCCAGGAGTTCCTCTTCTTTCAGAATATAATTCAGACTGTCGAAATAACTGGTGACCAGATCGAATTGCCTTAACCGATTTCTGCTTTCCCTGATATTAAACTCCGGCAAGCGGGCTCGTACCAGATTAATCTTGACCTTCTTTTCTGCCGCTTTCTCTTTCGCGACCGCCAGCATCTCCCGGGAGGCGTCCAAACCGGTTACCTCATATCCCTGTTCGGCGAACAGCACCGCGGCGGTCCCGGTGCCGCAGCAGAGATCCAGAATTCTTTCCGGCCGGAAATGAAATTTTTTCAGCAGGCGAAAAGTATATTCTACCATCCGGATAGAAAAGCGGTCGTGCCCTTTGAGGTCATAGACTTGGGCCAGGCGGGTGAAAGCGCGGTATCTTTTGGTCATAGCGACCCAAGAATCGCCATTTCCGCCCAAAAAGCAACTTCATTTTTTAGTATCCCCGCCCCGCAATTTCCGTATATTGAGCCAGGCCTCCCCGTTGACGGGGATGGAGGGAGAGTTTGCTAATACCTAATTTTGATATTTGAAAGGGAACTGTATGCCGGCAGTATTCTGGCTCTGGCTGGCGGCGGCCGTGATATTTTTAATAATCGAAATCGGGACCCCGACCCTGGTTTTTGCCTGCTTTACGGTCGGCTCGGTCGGCGCCGCCGTCTATTCGATATTTGTGCCCGACGGTTACCTGATGCAGATCGGCATCTTCGCCGGGCTGTCGATCATATTGATACCATTGACCCGCTCTATGGCGCGCAAAATCACCAAGCCGTCACCGCAGTTGGTCAATGTCGATGCCATGATCGGGCGGCCCGGCGTGGTCACGCAGGCGATCGATCCCCATAATGACATCGGGCAGGTGCGGGTCGACGGGCAGGTTTGGCGGGCGTCGTCCGAAAACCATATCGAGACAGGATCCAAGATTAAGGTGGAAAAAGTTATCGGGGCCAAACTGGTGGTCTCCCAGACGGAACAGGGAATATAGAAAACAGGAGCATAATATGAACGCAAGCGTCCAACCATATTTCTTTGTCGGTGTCGTCGTCATTCTGGCTTTCATTTTGGGCGGAATGTCGATAAAAATTATCCGGCCGTACGAAAAGGGACTCGTGGAACGTCTGGGGAAATACCAGCGCACGCTCGATTCCGGACTCAATCTGGTCATGCCGTTTTTCGATACGGTCCTCAAAGTGGATATGCGGGAAGTGGTCCTCGATGTGCCCTCGCAGATGGTTATTACCAAGGATAATGTCAATGTCGAGGTAGATTGTATCATATACTGCCAGGTGACCGACCCGGTGCGGGCGCGGTATGAGATTTCGAACTATATCATGGCGGCCACGAAACTGGCCCAGACCAATTTGAGAAATATTATCGGCGAAATGGAACTGGATCAATCGCTCACTTCGCGTGATACCATCAACAGCCAGTTGCGTGATGTGCTCGATTCGGCCACCGACAAGTGGGGGGTGAAAGTCAACCGGGTCGAGATTCAGCGGGTCGATCCGCCGGTCGATATCACCGAGGCGATGAGCCGTCAGATGAAAGCCGAGCGGGACAAACGGGCGGCAATTCTGGAAGCCGAAGGGAGCCGGCAGTCGGCGATTGTCCGGGCCGAGGGCTCCAAACAGGCGGCGATATTGGAGGCCGAAGGGTTTGCCGCGGCGGTGAAGACAAAGGCCGATGCCGAGAAGTACCGTCAGGTGGCGGTGGCCGAGGGTGAAGCGCAGGCGATTAATAATGTCTATAGCGCCATCCATGCCGGCAATCCCGATCGGGAACTGATTACCCTCAAGTATCTGGAGATGCTCCCGAAATTCGCCGAGGGGACAGCCAACAAAGTTTTTATTCCGTACGAAGCGAGCGGCATAATCAGCGCCCTTTCGGCGATGGTGGAAGGGATCCGCTCCGACAAACTGCCGGAGAAACCGAAGGCATAGCGGCGATTCGGCAACTCTCTTTATTAGCCGTAACCTCTTGCCCCGCAATACATGGAATAAATCGAAGCCAATTAATTTCCACCGTAAGTGGATGATCGGCAAATGGATGCCGTATATTTGGCTTCGCTTTTCTGATACAAAACGGGGCCCCATTTTTTGTGTCTTTTCCCTCAAGCGATTGATGGAGTGGAGATTACAGCAATGTTTTGGCGCAAATTTGCGCGAGAATTGGCGGGCGCGAAGATCGATCGGATATTGATAATAAGGGCACATAATTATAGTTCTCTCTGTACCTATCCGCCACGGTGACCGATTCACATCAAAATGATATCATAATTGTACGGGGCCGGTTTTCGCAGGTCAGGCCCACTTGGGGCTGACAATTTCCTGCGCCCCAGAATGCGTCAAGCCGCAAGTCGGCTTAACCTACAAAAATTCAATTTTTACTGACGAGATTTGTCAGCCTTTATAACGATATTAAGATCAGGACACAGCCAAAAGGTAAATTTGTGTAGATTGCATTTTTTAATTTGTGTCTTTAATATGTGTCTATATATTAAATTGAGTTGGCTCTAAATAAATTATTTATGAAATTTTTATGAGTGCATGATAGGGGTATTGAGACACGGGCAATTGTTTGACAGACACGCGGTTATCGGTGTATTGCCCAAAAGGTGAAATGATATAATTAAATATGTCAGGAGTATATATTCCCCTTCCGTTTCTGGACTTTTTCGCAGGCAGCGGCCTAGTAACAGAAGGATTAAAGTCCTATTTCACAGCTGTCTGGGCTAATGACAATAGCCCCAAGAAGGCTGCCGTTTTTTGTGCCAATCATAAAAAAGACATATTTAAGCTTGGTCCTATTGAGCTAGTGCAGGGGAAGGATTTGCCTTCTTCCTGTCTTTCTTGGGGTAGCTTTCCCTGCCAAGACCTATCGCTCGCTGGGAATTTGAACGGAATTATGAGTCAACGCAGCGGCCTCGTGTGGCAGTGGCTCCGAGTGATGGATGAAATGGCATCCAGACCACCGATCGCTGTTGCAGAAAATGTCATTGGACTAGTTTCTGCTGATAAAGGCTCTCACTACCGCCACCTTCATAATGCTCTAGTCGAAAGGGGATATAGAGTCGGTGCTATTGTCCTTGATGCCATCAACTGGGTTCCCCAATCTCGAAAACGAGTCTTTGTCGTGGCAGTCAGCAATAGCCTAGTTACAGCAGAGTTTGAATCTGCACAGCCGCTTTGGTGCCATCCACCGGCTATCCAACGAGTTGCAGAAGCTTTGAAATCATGGATATGGTGGCGGTTACCAAAGCCAACATACAGGAAAGCGACAATAGATGACATTGTCGACCAGGATGCGGCCTTTGTTTACGCGGATCAGCATAGGCGCCTAATTGATCTCATACCACCGAAGCATCTTGAAAAAGTGAAAAATTCTCCGGACCGTTTTGTGTTTCCCGGATATAAACGTATTCGCGACGGCAAGCAAGTATTGGAGCTCAGATTCGACGGGACCGCGGGCTGTTTAAGAACGCCCCAGGGCGGAAGCAGCAGACAATATTTCATCATTAAGAACAATGGTTTTTTGAATGTAAGGCTAATTACTGTGAAGGAGGCAAAGGCCCTTATGGGAGTTCGTAAGGATTATAGGATTCCGGGCACTTATAATGATGGCTATTGGGCTATGGGGGATGCTGTAGCTGTTCCAGTGGTCCGATACTTAGCACGCAACCTCCTCTTTCCTCTCGCTAGGATTGCAATGGAGAATGCCCCATGAATCTAGGCAAGTTACTAGATGAATTCGCCTTACGGAATAAGATGAAAAATAAAGGTGCTTTATGTGTCGCTTTGGTAGTTACTAGACATGCAAAGGATCTTGGCCTGCCACTGGGGGCAAATCAGTTATTGACCTCTGCGGGAGGGCAAGTTATGGGTTTGGGCAAATCAGCCGTTCAAGCAATCCTAAATGACCATGGTATTTATCGAATTCTGGCTGAAGAGGGCGGCCGCACGAGCAGAGGTAGCGTCGGCAATATGAAAAAATATGTGACATTTTTGAATAAACTCAATGCTCACGGAACCGTCGACCTCGAAGCTATAGAAAGCTGGTGGATTGATCAAGTAAATAAATATTTTTCCAAAGAACCATTCATATTGCATTTTGACCCGTCAAAATCCCTTCGCTTTGTAATACAGGATCTCCTACTGCAAGCCCAAAAAAGGCAACAGCAATCTCCCGGGTCAACGTTTGCTGGCACAATGCTTCAGCATCTTGTCGGTGCCAAATTGGATCTCTTGATTCCCTCACCGATAAAGCACTTTGGGGCCTCCGTCGCCGACGATCAATCGGGGAGGGACTATGATTTTATTATTGAGGATGTGGCAATTCACGTAACAATTTCACCGTCTGAGGCTCTGCTCCGGAAGTGCCAGCGCAACCTAAATAATGGTCTTAAACCCGTGGTAATCACTTCTCAACGCGGCACTGCAGTCGTTGAAGCTCTATCAGATCAGGCTGGTTACGGTGACCGCCTTGATATTTTTGAGGCAGAGCAATTTTTGGCGGGCAATCTATATGAGCTGGGCAAATTCGCCCTAACCGGACGCCGTACAACAATTGATCAATTGATTAATACATATAATAAAATAATTGATGAGTGCGAGACAGATCCTAGTCTTAAAATATTAGTTTCAAAATGACTGACACTTTTCCCATGGCCAAAAGAAAATGGATCATGCGCCAAGTTCGCGATAGGGACACAGTGCCAGAACTCATTGTGCGATCCTTAATTCATAGTCTTGGCTATCGCTATCGCTTGCACCAGATACATTTGCCTGGAAAGCCTGACCTCGTTTTTTCCAGAAAACGAAAAGTCATATTTGTTCATGGCTGTTTCTGGCATGGCCACAATTGTGCAAGAGGCAAACGTATTCCCAAAACAAATAAAGCATACTGGATGGAAAAAATCAGCCGAAACGTTGCGAGGGATAGGAAAAATAGACAAAGATTGCGACGCCTGGGCTGGCGTTCTCTTAATATATGGGAGTGCAAAATGAAAAACAGTAAGGCCCTAAGTTCAACCATTGTTTCCTTTTTGGGAGAATCAAGGAGTCCTGCGCCCTCAGGAACACCTTTTTAATGCCTGCTCTTTGGTTGCCCCTAATTCGCACTTTCGATACCACTTTGATGTTATCTCCCTGCCCCTCTATATAGAGAAAGGTGGTAACTATGTCTAATATTGAAAATCTATCCTTTCCGGCAGAGGAGCCAAAAACCCCGGCATCATTACCCGGCCACCAACCGGGTTGTGACCCTGCGGAACTTCAAAAATGCGCACCAAACATTCCCGTAAGCCAAAGCCAAACAAAAAGATGCGGAAAAAGCATCAAAAAATGGGGCCCCCTTTTGTATCAGAAAAACAAACCCAACGCCCGGAAGCCCAAGTCCTTGTCAAACAAGATGATAACAATGCCCCCCGGTCCTCCCCCTGGATTCCGGCCTTCGCCGGAATGACATTGCAGGAGATGGAATATCGTAGGGGCGTATTGCAATACGTCCGGACAAACGGGTAACAGACGGATATCGCACGGAAGGACGGCAGACGGGCAGACTGAAGTCTGCCGCGCACTGGATGTAAGGGTCGACCTGTGCGTCGACCCGGGAAAAGGGCGGACACGCTGGTCCGCCCCTGCAACTGCTCGGGGAGATGTGGACATTTGCTGCAAAAAGAAAAGGCAAAACCCCAAGACTTCGCCTGGAATTCTGCCTATCTATTGCTTTTATGCGTATTGACTTCAATATTATGAGGAAAAAATATGGGAAAAGTGTCAGGAGTTGATATGAAATCCGACCCGTACGCCAAATATGTCATCAAGACCGATATCAAGTTCAAGCCGCTTGAAAAAATCACCGCCGACCGGATTATTCACGATTGCCCGCATGACTGGTTCAACCAGACACTGTGTAAATTGAATAATTCAGTGGTTCGGCTCGGGATCTTCAAAGGGGAATTTCATTTTCATAAGCACGACAATGAAGACGAGTTTTTCTTCGTGCTCGATGGGACCTTCTTTGTCGATTACGAGAACAAAACAATCGAACTCAAGCGCCATCAGGGGATAGTCGTGCCTAAAGGGGTGGTGCATCGCACCCGGGCCACGAAAAAAGCAGTGGTACTGATGGTCGAACTCGATTCGGTCACCGCCACCGGGGATTGAGCGAGATGAGCACGGAATCAAAACATATTATCCTCGGCGCCGGCGGCGCGATCGGGAGCGTTTTGGCCGAGGAATTGATTCGAAACGGAAAGAAAATCAAACTGGTTTCGCGAAGCGGCCGTGCCTTTCCCGGCACGGAATCAGCCGCGGCCGATTTGACCGATCTTACATCGGTGCAAAATGCGGTCGAGCCGAATGCCACAGTCTATCTTTTGGCGGGACTTCCGTATGATCATAAAATCTGGAAAATTCAATGGCCCCTTATCATGCGCAATGCTGTTACGGCCTGCGGGGAGAAAAGCGCCCGGCTCCTGTTTTTCGATAATGTCTATATGTACGGCCGGGTCGACGGCCCGATGACCGAAAATACGCCGAATTATCCCTGCAGTAAAAAGGGCGAAATCCGATCAGAAATCGCCGAATATCTGATGTCGCAAGTAAAGAATGGAAAGTTGAACGCTCTTATTGCCAGAGCGGCGGATTTCTATGGGCCGTACAGTGAAAAATCGAGTGTCCCGTATTTCCTGATATTCAGCCGGTTGTCGACAGGCAAAAAAGCGCAGTGTTTGGTCAGCGCCCGCACCCGGCATTCTTATACGTACACCGGTGACTGCGGCAAGGCCCTGTACCTTTTGGCGAACTCCGAAAATACCTTCAATCAAATCTGGCACCTGCCGACTGCATCGCCGCCATTAACAGGCGAGGAATTTATCAAATTATCTGCTGAAAAATTGGGGGCCAAACCGGATTATCAGGTTCTTAAAAAATGGATGGCGCGATCTTTAGGGGTTTTCAATAAAGCGGTCGCCGAGTCATACGAGATGTTGTACCAGAATGAATTCGATTATGTTTTTGATTCATCGAAATTCGTGAGCCGATTTAATATTGAAGCCACTCCGTATGAGAAAGGAATCGCCGAAACCGTTCGCCATTTTAAAGAGCGAAAACTGCTTTAAAATGAGTTGCCGCTTATTGCCCTGTCGTCAATCAGGCGTCGGCGTGCTCGGTTCGCTTTATTATTTCATTTTGAAGACTCAATCCCAGGTCGACAAAATAATCGCTGTATCCGGCGACCCGGACAATCAGATCCCGGTACTTCTCCGGCTCCTTTTGCGCCTTGCGCAGGGTGTCGGCCGCGACGACATTGAACTGTATATGATGGCCGTCCATGGCGAAATAGGTGCGAATCAATGCGGCTACTTTGCGCAGACCATTGTCATCGCCTAATATTTGCGGGGTGAATTTCTGGTTCAATAGTGTCCCGCCGGTGCGGATATGGTCGATTTTGGCGGCCGATTTAAGGACCGCTGTGGGGCCCTTGCGATCGGCACCCTGAACGGGCGAGATACCTTCGGACAGCGGCTCCCCGCACATTCGGCCATCGGGGGTGGCGCCGACAACACTTCCGAAGTAGATATGGCAGGTGGTGGGCAGAAGATTGACACGATGACATCCGTCTTTGGTGTTGGGACGACCGTCGATGGCGGCGTAATATGTTTCAAAGACCTGCCGGGTAATACTATCGGCATAGTCGTCATCATTACCATATTTGGGCGTTGTCTCAAGCAGTTTGTCGCGCCATTCCTCATGACCGGCGAAATCGGCATCAAGAACAGATATAAATTCCGGCAGTGAAATGCTCTTATTATCGAAAACATGATATTTGATGGCGGCCAGCGAATCGGTGATAGAGCCGAGCCCCACCCCCTGAATATAAGATGTGTTATATCTTGCGCCGCCGTCGTTGTAGTCCCTCCCTTTGGCGATACAATCATCGATGAGGATCGACATAAAGGGTGCGGGAAGATATTTCGCCCAGAGGCGTTCGATGACGGCGTTCCCTTTGATTTTAATATCGATAAAATGCTTTAACTGACGGGCAAAAGCGTCATAAAGATCATCAAAGGTCTTAAAAGATGCCGGCTCCCCGGTCGCGAGTCCGATTTTCTTGCCGGTGCGGGGATCAAGACCATTATGAAGTGTAATTTCAAGCACCTTAACGATATTGAAATAACCGGTGAGGATATAACTTTCTTTGCCGAAGGCCCCGGTCTCGACACAGCCGCTGGCGCCGCCGTCGCGGGCATCTTCGATCCGTTTCCCCTGACGGAGCATCTCGGCCACGATCGCGTCGGTGTTGAACAGCGACGGCTGTCCGTAACCGGTCTTGATTATTTTCAACGCCCGCAGAAGGAGCCGGTCGGGGCTTTTCTTGCTTATTTGCACCATCGAACTCGGCTGGAGAAGACGCATTTCCTCGATGACATCGAGCAAGAGATAGGTCAATTCATTGGCGGCGCTGTCGCCCTTTTTATCGACACCGCCGAGGTTAATCAGGCAGAAATCGGTGTAAGTGTTACTTTCCTGCGCCGTGACACCCACTTTGGGCGGTGCCGGCTGATTGTTGAACTTGATCCAGAACGATTGCAGAAGTTCGGTGGCTCTCTCTTTATTCAGAGCGCCGGACTCCATATCCTTCTGATAGAAGGGCAGAAGATGGCGATCCAGGCGGCCGGGATTGAAAGAATCCCAGGTGTTCAATTCAATGATCACACCGAGATGAATGAACCAGTAATGCTGCAGGGCTTCCCAAAATGTCTCCGGGGCATTGGCCGGGACTTTGCGGCAAATAGCGGCCATCTTCTCCAACTCGGATTTCCTATCAGGATTTGCTTCTGCATCTGCCATAATCGACAGTTTTTCGGCATATCGGCCGGCCAGACCGATAAGGGCGTCGGCGGCGATCGCCATCCCTTTCAATTCTTCCCGCTTGTCGAAAGCGGCCGGGTCGTTGGAAAAATCAAGAGTCTTGATGCTCTCTTGAATCGCCTTTTTAAAATCAAGCAGTCCCCGCCGGTAAATTTTGCCATCGAGCACGGTATGGCCGGGGGCGCGCTGTTCCTGAAATTCCGTAAAAATCCCGGCCTCGTAAGCGTCAATCCAATCGGAGTCAACCTCCTTGAAAATCCGATCGCGGATAGACTGACCCGACCAGAATGGGATTATTTCGTCTCTCTGCCGCCGGCGGCAATTATCATCAACTTTGAATGAGATTTTTTCACGGGTATGAAGTATTTCGAAATCTTTCAAGGAATGAGTGCAGATTTCCGGGTAGGTCGGCGCGGCTTTGGGCGATGGTCCTCGTTCGCCGACAATCAATTCACCTTCGTTAATGCAAACGGATATGTTTTCCACGATATGTTTGAAAGCCATCGCTCTGGCAACCGGTACCGAGACTTTTTCAGCCGCTCCACTCCTGTAAAATTCGGTCAGAAGTGCCGCCCGCTCCAATGAAATAGTGGGTATGGCCCTCAAGCTTTGCTCGCGCAGCGATTTTATTCTATCATTCATAATCTTTTTTATCCTCCAATCTGCACTTCATATCCCTTGGATTGCAGATAATCCGATCTTTCCAATAATTCGGAGTTGCTCTGAGTATCCAGAGGGGATAATCGTCCGGGCATCTGATACCGTTCCCTCTTGTCTTCGCCCAATTTATTGTAAGGGAGAAGGCTAATTCTGCGGATAGATTTGATTGATTCCAGAAACTCTGCGATCCCTTTCAGGTTTTCCCAGGTGTCCGTGATGCCGGGTATCATCGGGATGCGGATTATTATGTTACCGCCGCTTTCCGACAGCATCTTCAGATTGCACAGAATCTCACGATTCGATACGCCGGTATAGACGATATGTTCTCCGTCGTTAATCAATTTCAGGTCGAATAAGAACAGGTCGGCAAAGGGCAAAATCCGTCTGAAATCGTCTGACGGGGCGTGACCGCAGGTATCGACAGCGGTATGAATTCCCTCGTCTCGGCACCGCCGCAATAACTCCCCCAGAAAGTCGATCTGAAACATCGGTTCCCCTCCCGAAAAGGTTACTCCCCCGCCGGAATTGTCGTAAAAAAGAATATCTCTGGCAACTTGTTCAAACACTTCTTCCGATATAACTTCTCGGCCCAATGGGGTCTTATGGTCCTTATGCGGTGTGCCCTCTTTCCCCGGCCCGACAGAAACAGATTCGACTCCAGAACGGCGGCTTTCGGGATTATGGCACCACCAGCAGTCAAGAGGACATCCCTTAAAAAACACCGTTGTTCTGATGCCGGGGCCGTCGTGGATGGTAAAACGTTTCAGGTCAAAAATAGTGCCGACAGTTTTCATAATTGCCACACAAAATGGGACGTAATATTATTAAGACACTTCGTTTTCACTGGTTCAATATAATGGGCAGGTCAGGCAAAGCAAGCGGCAATTATGGGCAAAACAAGTCCCCATAGACAAGCGAACAGGAATATTGCGGGCGTTTGACAAAGACCGTAATATTGGTTAAATTAATTCCGGTTGTTTCAATGGAAATTATTGATGAAGAATAATATTGATGTCAGATATCCGGCGGCGGCCGGCTCGTTTTATCCCGGAAATCCGGTGGAACTGTCCAAAATGCTGGCTCAGTTCTATTCGGAAGTAAAGAGGGAATCGTTTGCGGGGCGCCCCATCGCCGTTATCGCACCTCACGCCGGTTATATATACTCCGGCCGGACGGCGGCTTCGGCCTACAAGCAGCTCGAAGGGGAAACTTATGAAATTGTCGTAGTCATATCCCCGTCGCATACCGTCTTTTTCCCCGGCGCCTCGGTATATAACGGCGCGGCTTACCAGACCCCGATTGGGGTGGTTGAAATCGACGAGAAACTCTCGGAGACTATCGCCACCATAAATCCGGTCGTTTATCTTTCGAATAAGGGTCATACGGGCGGCTCCATTCGCGGCGAGCATGCTCTTGAAGTGCAGCTGCCTTTTCTCCAATTGGTTCTGGGGAAATTCAAACTGGTCGCGATTGTCATGGGCGACCAGGAAGAGACCACTTGCCACGCCCTGGGGGAAGTTCTGGCATCGGCCCTGTCCGGGAAAAACGCCCTGATTGTGGCCTCAACCGATCTGTCCCATTATCATTCCGACAAAGAAGCCCGTCAACTTGACGGCAATATCCGCCGGGCGGTAGAGGAATTTAATCCGAGCAGATTGCTGTCGGTTTTATCATCGGGACGAGGCGAGGCCTGCGGTGGCGGGCCGACAGCCGCGGCCTTGATCGCCTCCAAAAAACTGGGGGGAGAAAAAGTCATCGTTACAGGGTACACCACTTCGGGCGAAGCGACCAATGATTTTTCTGAAGTGGTTGGCTATTTGGGCGCTATCGTGACATCGGAGAAACCGGTCATCCGCGCGACAGAGTCCGGCGGAGCCAACTCCCGGAAGAACGGTACCGAACTAACCGATGAAGACAAGTTATATCTCCGCGGCCTGGCGGCCGAATCGATTCAGGCCGGACTCGAGAAGAAACCATTTAAGCCGACCGAGCCGGAGTCGAAAATTCTCCGGGAAAAAAGAGGGGCGTTTGTGACAATCAAATCCGGCGGGGAGTTGCGGGGATGTATCGGCCTCATTCGCGCGTACAAGCCGCTTTATGAAGTCATCGCGGATATGGCGCAGGCGGCGGCATTCGAAGACCCTCGTTTTATGCCCCTGACTCCCCGGGAGGCCAAAAATCTGGAAATCGAAATTTCGGCTTTAAGTCCGTTGATGCGGGTGGAAAAAATCGATGACATTGAGGTCGGCCGCGACGGATTGATGATTAAACTGGACCTGCATTCCGGGCTGCTTCTGCCGCAGGTGGCGACCGAACATGGCTGGGATCGGACAACTTTTCTGGAGCAAACCTGCCTGAAAGCCGGATTACCGAAAAACAGTTATAAAGACAAGGCGGCCGAAATTTACCGTTTCACCGCCGATATATTCTAAATGCGGAAATCGATTACTTCCTATATTCCGGATCAGGGCCAATGATATTGAGCCGGGTCACTCGCTAAAGGGCATTTTCATCGATGCCGGATAATTCCAAAGAATCAGTCCTAATAACGGGAGCCAACGGTTTTGTCGGGAGCCGTTTGAGCCGGCGGCTCATCTCTGATGGTTTCCATGTCACCGCCGGTATCCGTGAAGGATGCGATATGTCACTCATCGATGATTTGCGTCTTGATTGCCGTTACGGCGACATTACCCGGCCGGAGACTTTGCCTGAGATGGTCGCCGATATCGATTACATAGTTCATAATGCCGGATTGGTGAAGGCCCGGAGAAAAGAACAGTTCTATGAAGTCAATCAGATCGGTACCAGAAACCTTCTTCGAGCCGCTTTGGATGTCAGGAAACTCAAGAAATTCATATATGTTTCGTCGGTCGCCGCGGCCGGGCCGTCAGAAAACGGGGTCCCGATTACCGAGGATATGGCGGTGAACCCGATTACCGAATACGGGCGTTCCAAAGTAGCCGGGGAAAAAGAGATCCTGGCACTGGCCGACAGAATTCCCGTAGCGATCCTCCGTCCACCGGCCGTGTACGGCCCGGGGGATCGGGAGGCCTTCACTTTCTTTCAGATCCTCGACAATCGCCTCAAGCCGTACATTGGAAATCTTAATCGGCGCATTCAGATGGTGCATGTCGATGATCTCTGCCTGGGAATCAGCCGAGCCATAAGATCCGGGACCGAATCGGGTGTGATTTATTTTATTGCCGAGTCCCGGGCCTACACATATCGTGATTTGATCAGGCATATCAGACAGGCGACCGGTAAAGCGGCTGTTCCTTTTTATATCCCCGCGTGGGGAGTTCGCCTGGTAGCTCTGGTCTCGGAAAAACTGCTTCGGGCGGTGGGTAAATCGCCGATGTTCACGGTTGAGAAGGCCAATGAGATTCTAAATAATTGGGAGGTCTCGACGGCCCGGGCGGAGCATGATTTAAATTTTCACTCTCAGATTTCTTTTCCGCAGGGAGCGCAGGGAACCTATTACTGGTATCGCGAGGAAGGATGGTTATGATAGTAAGTTTTGAACTGCTCGGCTATTGCCTTCTTCTGGGAGCGATCTACCTTATTCTGGTAGATCTGTTCTGGGGCTGGCTGGAATCGAAAGCCCCGCTTTTCGGCCGTTTTCCCCGGGAACTGATTGAACCGAAAACTATCGGTCTCTTTGTATCATCGTTTATTATCGAATTTGTCTTTCTGGTCCTACTCCCGGCGGTCGTCTACGGCTGGTTTTATATTATTATCCCGTTTTCGGGAGTAAGGGGTGGTATCGCGGTGGCGCTTTTTCTTGTTATGTTTGGCATGCTTCCATTGTCGATATTACTTCTTTTCCGTATCAGAATTCCGGTCGTATATGTATTGTTCCAACTTCTGGGGTTGACCATTAAAGTTTCGGGAGTTCTGGTGATTATCGGATATCTTTACTCGCTATGAAGGAGCCTCTGTGATGGAGAAAAAATTGGCAGCCCGATTCAAGGCCGCCCGCCGGCTCTTCCCGGTGACGGAAAAAGAACGCAAAATTACTTATTTCAATTCCGCCTCGACCGGCCCTCTGTGCCGACCGGTCAAGAAGGCCATGTATGACTATTATGAATTAACCCAATATCTGGAAAAAAGCGCCATCGACCGCGAGGCCTTCGCGGCGCTCGATACCATCCGATCTTGCGGCGCCCGGATTCTGGGGGCAGCGGCGGATGAAGTCGGTTTCGGATTTTCGACCACGTTTGGGCTCAATATCGCCGCCTTCGGTTTGCCTCTGAAAAAGGGTGACGAGGTTTTGCTCTCCGATGTCGAATTCCCCGCCAACGTCTATCCCTGGCTGGCGCTGGGGCAGAACGGAGTCAAGGTCAGGATGCTGAAATCGGTCGACAGGCACTTTGACATTGAGATATTCGAAAAGTCGATCGGTCCCAAAACCAGATGTCTGGCTCTTTCGTTTGTCCAATTCTTTAACGGCTACAAGAATGATCTGGAAGAAATCGGGAAGATCTGCCGACGGAAGGGGCTTTATTTTGTGGTTGATGGCATTCAGGGTTGCGGCGTGGAGACAATCGATGTCAGAAAGTGCCGGATAGATATTTTGTCGTCGGGGGCGCAGAAATGGATGCTTTCGCCCCTGGGGACCGGCCTTTTCTATATCCGTAAAGACCTTCAGAAAAAAGTCAGGATGCCGTTCGCCTCCTGGCTGGGAGTTGATTGGAAATTGAATTTCACCGATCTGTTTCATTACGATCTCCCATTTTTCAATTCCGCCCGGCGCTTTGAGATGGGCACTTACCCGTACGGTCACGTTTTTGCCGCGAAAGCGGCCCTGGAACTTATAACCTCTCTAGGGGTGGCGAATATTCAGAAACATAATCATGAACTACTCGATACTTTAATAGAATATCTCAACGAAAGCGGATATTACCGGGTGGTGTCATCATTGGAGGCGAAGCACCGATCGTCGATTCTCTCCTTTACCTGCCCGGAGGCCAGAGATGTATATAAGAGACTGGCCGGATTAAAAATTATCGCCTCGTTTCGCGAGGGTGCCATACGGATTTCACCGCATCTATTCAATGACAGTGGCGATATCCGGCGCTTTATCGGCGTCCTGAAGTCCGCTCAAGGAAATTAATTTTTATGTTGCCCGCGGGGCCGGTGTATAATAATCTAGGAATATCACGGGAATCTCAACGAAATCCGGAAGGAGTAGTGATATGTTGAAAAGATTTCTTTTTGGCGTTGTCCTGATTGCCTTCTTGATGCCGGTTGCGGCTCTATCCCAGACCCCGACAGAAGCCGCCCCCGCCCTTAAGGCTGAGGCGCAGGTCTGCACCGGTATTCAGGAGCGAATGCCGACCGGTATGGCGGAGACATTTTCTCCCGACGTAGGTCAGATTTATCTCTGGAGTAAAATCACCGGGAGTGAAGGGGAGACGACTATCAAGCATATCTGGTACTATCAGGGTAAAGAAATGGCGACCGTGGAACTGCCGGTCAGGAGTTCGTCCTATCGGACCTGGAGCTCCAAAAATATTCTGCCGCAATGGACCGGGGATTGGTCGGTCAAAGTAGAAGATGCCTCCGGCAATGTATTGAAAGAATTATCTTTTAAAATAGAGCCGACCGCACCGACACAATAGCGGTTTGTCATATCGATTTCGGGGTTGAGGAATTTTCCCCAACCCCTTTTTCTTTTTTCATTCTGTAGAGAACAAGGCGCCATTGAAATCGTAAAAGTAATTATGATCGAATCATACGGGAACGGGAAATGGATCGAATCGCCGATCGCCTGATTCTGCTGGCGGGCGGAAAGATGCTCGATGTCGCCACCGGCCGGGGCGGATTCGCTCAGTACCTGATAGAGAACTTCGCCAATTATGACGAACTTATCGGTATTGATATCTCGACCGAAAATATCCGTATCGCCCGGCAAAACCTGAATCATGGCCGGATTGAATTAGTCGTCATGGATGGCTCGGCCATGGCCTTCCCGGATAAGTATTTTGATACCGTCAGTATTGCCAACTCCCTGCATCATCTTCAGGTACCCGGACAGGTGCTGGCGGAGATGAAACGGGTTCTGAAGCCGGGCGGAAATTTCATAATCCTTGAAATGTACCGGGATAATCTCTCCGAAAAACAGATGACCCACGCTCTGCTTCATCACTGGTGGGCCTCCGTCGACCGTGCCCGTGGAATTGTTCATAACGAAACATACACCAGAACGGGACTGGTCAATTTGATCAAGGCACTCGAACTGTCCGATGCCGACCTGTTTGAGGCCTTCGATCCCGGTGACTTCTCGGACCCTCTGCCGGAGGAAATTACCGAAATAAAGTCGATATGCGATAAATATCTTGAAACGGCCCGAAATCTCGGGCGCTCGGAACTCGTCCGCCAGGGGGAGTCACTCAAAGCGCGTATTGATACCGTCGGATATGCGGGCGCTTCGGAATTGGCGCTGTTTGGAAAGAAATAAGATCCGGCAGTTAGCGAAAGGCCTTATTTCGTCAATAATTGCGAATTGGTTTTCAGATAATTATAGAGGGCTGCGGCAATTGTACGGTGCCCGGCGGCATTGAAATGGATCGGGTCATGGGCCGCGTCATCGAATAGACTGTCGTATTTATTGAATTGCTGAGCAACATCAATCAGAGGCACTTGGTTGTTCCGCGCCGCCAGCCGGGTTTGATAATTATAATATTCATGATATAGAAAAATCAGGGAAAGATTCCCGGTTAAATTGTATCTGTCCGGGGCGGGGGCCGGGGATGTCAGAAGGATAACTGCGGTACTTTCACTTTCGGCATACTTGATAATGGTGTTGAGGTTGTCATAAAAATTGACAATGGAAACCCGTCTGACCGATGATCTACTATTGAGAGATGAATCCATTGTATTTGAGTGAAGCCAGTTCTGTATCAGGCTGTATAATTTTATTCTATCCAGAAAATTTTCCAGATGAATAATGCTTTCCGAGGGCATCTGAAGTTTATCGTCGGGGATGCTGTCTTTCGCCGGCATCTGGTCGCCCCAACCGAACATCACCATCAAAATATCCGGATGCAATTTTGAGATCTCTTCGACATAATAACGCCTGCCCTGGAAGCTGCTGTAACCGGGAATACCGGCATTGATGACCTCGACCTGCGGGAGAGCTGGATCCTTGTTTATCATTTGCCGGAGTTGTGTTTCAAAAGTACTGTCTTCATCAACACCCCAGCCAAAAGTGACGGAGTTCCCCAGGGCCACAATACGAACCGCATGGGAGGTCGGCGACGGCATCGCTCCGCGCATGCCGAGAGCGTTGATGCGATATATCAGAGAGCCGCCGGAGGGGGATTTAAATTCGTTGGAGGGGCGAAGCCGCCAGAGAAGATTGTGATCCCTTTTAAAAATCTCGGGATAGTTCCCGGGCTGATTAATAATCGACAATGGATTTTTGTCAATTGCTCTCTTTACCGGCGCCACGGTAAGTACAATTTGAGAAAGTAAAATTAAAACAAATATTATCGTAGTTAGAAGGACGGCGAATTTCCAAATTCGCCTCAAAGTCCCTTTGGCCGCCTGTTTTCGGTCATTGCGCGATAACATCGTGGAGGCAACTTACACTTTTTATATAACACGGGCAAGCTGTCCCGCGGGAATCAGGATCGTAAAATCCGGCGCCGTCCGAAAATTCTATTATCTGCTTGTCATCGAGGACGGTTTTCATTATTCTCCGGAATCTGAATCAAGCAATCCAATTTCTAAGGAGATCATAATGAGATTTCTCGGTCTGGCGTTTGTCATCTTGATGTCTTTTGCATTATTTGCCGTCAATACTTCAGCGCTTCCGACTTTCAACGGCAAGCGGATCGGCTTTTATCCTATCACCAACGAAGTGTCCTTTTATCAAAATGTCGATGACCCCGGCCGCGACCGAGGACAAACTTTGCAGGTGGTTTCGATCAATACTTTCAAACTGCTGACCCGATTTAACTTTGAATTCACGGCCGATTTCAACTGGGGCTTCTCCTATCTGCCGCGCGACCACTATATGGAATTGTCTCTGGTGAAAGAATTTGTGCCCCGGTTGTCGCTTAATTATCAGCGCATAATTTCATCATTCGAGGAGAAATCGATTAATCAATTCGGCTTGCGTATTTCATTTTAAGACAATGTGTTATGGCGGCATATCACATATTATTTTTCGCTCTTGACAGCTTCTTGGGAAAATCTATATTGACCGCGACCTTAGACATAATCCCTCCCACCCTTTGGCCCCCTACGGGTCAAAGGGTATTTTTTCTCATCGAATAGCGGAATCGCGCAATATTTCTCGTCAGAAAGCCGATTTCCATAGTATATTATTATGGTAACGGTTTAAATTATGCTCAAAATCTACTTGCCGGCTCTTATTTTTGCCGTTTTGTTGATTAATCCGGTGCGGGGTCAGGAGATGGAAGGAATCCTTTCGCAAACAAGGACACCGATTCGGCCCCAAATCCCGGAAAATATCAACCCTTCGGCCGTATCGGTTACCCGCCTGCATTACGGCGGCGGGGGAGACTGGTATTGGGGAAGTTCCGCCCTGCCGAACCTTCTCGATTTCATCCGCGCCAACAGTAATATGCCGGTCGATACTATCGAGCATGTGGTTCAGATAATGGATGATAACCTGTTCCGCTTCCCCTTCCTGTTTGCGACCGGTCACGGGATAATGAAATTTACCGATGACGAGAAAACCCGCCTGCTCACTTTCCTGACCAACGGCGGCTTTTTATTCATAAATGATTCCTACGGGATGGATAAGAATGTCCGGAAAGTAATCGCCGACCTCTTTCCGGAAAGGGAACTGGTGGAACTGCCTTTCGACCATCCGATCTATCACAGTTACTATGATTTCCCCGGCGGCCCGCCCAAAATACACGAGCATGACGGAAAACCGGCGCAGGGCTTCGGGATAATTATCAATGGACGGGTAGTGCTGTATTATCTTTATGAATCGGATATCGGGGATGGTTGGGAGGATCCGCAGGTCCATAATGACCCGCCGGAAAAGAGGGAAGAGGCGCTGAAAATGGGCACCAATCTGCTGGTTTATGCCCTTACTCATTGACCGATCTTTTTGAGGTGATTTATGCAAGGTTCTGAAAGGATTACCGGGCTCAAAAAGAGAATCAAGAAGACTCTCCTGAGAGAGAGATTGTTGCTTTTCACGGCGGGACTTCTTGGTTCCGCGGCCGGAATAGTCATTATCTGGGTCATGCTATCGATATTTGCCGGAGTGATAATCCTCCCGGTCTGGTCAAAAGTGATTCTTCTGGCAATTTCGTCTCTATCGGTTCTATATCAGTTCTGGAAGCTGGCTTTTTCGCGCCTTATGTCCGGTTCTCCGGAATTGACCGCTCTTAAACTGGAACAGAAATTCCCCGGCCTTAAAGGGCGGCTGATTGCGGCCCTCCAGTTCTCCGCCATGGATGAAAAAATGACGGCCGGATATTCCGGCGATTTGATGCTGGCCACCCTTCTTCAGGCCGAAGAGAAAAGCACCGGGTTGAATTTCAATGAAATAGTCTCGGCCTACCCGTTCTGGCACAATTTGAGAAATATGGGGCTAACTGTTGTTCTGGCGCTGGCCCTTTTGTTCGTCTTCCCCGGCCTGTTCAGCTATTCCTATGAAGTCTATTCCAAACCGACCGAGTTGGTCGCTCCGCCGCTGGGATTTACGCTTGTTCCCTATCCGGGTGTAATAACGGCCGTGAAGTACCGTGATATCAGTTTTGGCGCTATTCTCAAGGGGGACCATTATCCGGACAAAGCGGCCATATATTATCGCTTCACCGACGGCAACTGGCAGAAGACCGATATGGCGCTGCCCAAGCCAAGGCATTTTGGGCCATCCCAGGGTGATTCCCTCATCATTGCCACCACGGTCAAACAGGCCAAGCGGCCCCTTGATTATTATGTCCGGGTCGGAAGAATCACTACCGACATCGCCCATATCGATGTGGTTGACCGTCCCCGGGTGACCGGAATAAAAGTTTCTTTATTCTATCCGGAATATACCGGCCTGACCCCGTCGGTGGTTGATGAAAACGACG
>LS998015.1:2908816-2977054 GCA_900498245.1 Candidatus Zixiibacteriota bacterium | reverse complement strand
AATCGTAGGTCAGGAGCGTCTTCGGTCCTGACATTATTAAATGTTCCGTCAGGTCCTTAATTCCGCCGAGGGCGGAATGGTGACCTGACGGCAATAAAGGCGTCAGTTCATCGCTCGCGGTTGCTCACTAAGGAACTGACGCAACCACGAAGGCTTTTCTTTGCGGCGGGTCTGAGGACCCGCCGATCACTCTAAAGCCGATGGTAGGTCAGGAGCGTCTTCGGTCCTGACATTATTCCTGGAGTGAAAGAGGCAAATTTCATCCTGACGGAGAATTCGCGGATCGATACGGATCTAATAATGTCTTAAATCCCAATCGGTAACCCCCCCAATATATTAAATCTTGCCAATCTTCCCGGCATCCCTATCTTCTCCCTGTATGACCGGCATTGTTATCAAAAAATCGGGCCGTAAGAAAATTCTGCTCATCCTCATGGCCCTTATCTCGGCCACCGGGATATATCTCCATTGGGTAAATCTCGACAGCGACCCCCCGCTCTATTTCGAGGGTTCCGGCCAGTCGCTCTCGACCGATCCGTATCAATACACTTTTCATGCCCGCAACAAGGTCCTGTTTGGCGAGTGGGATCCATTGGGGGACAAGAAATGGGAAGTCTTCAAAACCACTCTGGTATCCGGCTTAAGTTTCGTGTTTTTCTCTATCTTCGGCGTATCCCTCTACACCGCCAACGCCTCCGGCCTGATTCTGACCCTTCTGGCGATTTTAATTTTCGCTTTCGCTCTGCGGCGCTCTCTCCGCGGAATGGGAATATTGGCCGTTCTGATATTTCTTCTTTTCAATAAAATCCTCTATGTCTATGGCCGTCTGCCGTACAACGAAAACGGCGTCCTCTTCTGGGGCGCCCTCATCTTCCTGGTTTTTGTCGAATTCCGGCAACATCTCTGGGGAAAAATCCTTCTCGGCATTCTGGTGACTCTGGCCGGCATGAGCGGCAAAATATTCGGATTTCTCTTTTTTGTGTCGCTGGTCTTTTCCCTCTGGTTTGAGAACCGGGAGAGAAAGGCCGTCGATATTGCGGTCCTGACCATCTCTCTGGTCGCTTCGACAATTGTCTGGACCATTTTTGTCTATGGCGCCGATTTTCGTCTTTTAATCGATTACCTTTTCAGTCAATCGCTCGGGCTTTACGGTTTCCCCGAGGCGCTCGGCTCGCCCCTGGCGTTTTTGGAGCGTCTGGTCAGTTTCGGCAATGATTCCCGGCTATTCTATCTTTCCGGCGCTATCGGCATCGGGACTTTTCTGGCACTGGTGATATTGCTTCGCACCCGCCCGGCCGACCTGCGGAAAAATATTTCTGTTTTCTATCTAATTATCTGGCTGGTTTCGGGAATTCTATTTTTCATGGTCGGCAATTACCGCCCCGTGCGGTACTCATATATGTTGCTTTTCCCGATGACAGCCCTCATCGGTTACACCTTCTTTAAGTCTGCGGACTATAAAGAGGCAGTTCAGAATAGAAAAGTGGTCTGGGCAATTCTCTTTTTCTTTGTCATCTGGATTTTTCTGGAACAGGTGTCATTCTCCTTTTATATCGACGAAGGTTTCCTCGCGGTCTATAAATGGCTGGTCTGGCTAAACCTTATTCCCGCCCTTGTAATTACATATTGCGAGATGAAATTTTCTTTCTGCAAACATCTTATCGGAAAAAAAGTTGTCAACGCCCTGATTTTTCTCTTACTCGCCTTTTCCCTCGGCGAATTCGCCTTAAGTTTCCGCACCTGGCAGATTGAGAAATCATACAATCTCAAAGAGGCCGGAAAGGACCTGGCCCAAATTCTGGGACCGGAAACAGTCCTGAGCGGCCCGATGGCCCCCAGTCTCCTTCCGGAAAATAAATTTAAGGGCCTGATTTACGCGGTGGGGATTTCCAAGGATGACCCGGCGCTGTTTGAAAAATTCCCGGTAACTCATTTTGCTATCGACGCCGACGGGACAACAACGATATCGGACGAATTTCCCGCCCTTAAAAATACTGTGCCGATTACTGATTACTGGATCCGCGATGCCGATGTTCTTGTCGGGAAAATTAATCAGGTGACCGGCAACCCCATTGCCGCTCAGTATCAACCGACCGATTACGAATTCGGAAGGCAGTATTTTCTGGCAGGCCAATATGACAGTGCCCGGGTTTTCTGGGAACAATTTGCCGCCCGCTTCCCCGACAATAAATCGGTCCTCCGCTCTTTGAGCGAACTCGACGCCTTGACCGGGCTGCCGGAACTCGGTATGCAATCCATTCAAAAGGCCGCCGCTCTTTATCCCCGGGATTTTTCGATCCAGATGGCGCTGGCGACATTTTACCAGAGATATTTTATCGCCACCGGCAACCCGGCCTTTCAAGAGCTGGCCAAAGAATGCTACTTGAAGGTCGTCGAAATGAATCCGTATCAGTCCGATGAAGCCGCCGATTTTATCCGCAAAATCTCGTCATTCCGGGACGAAAATAAATAATATTTCAAACTGTATTTAAATGTATCCGAAATGAAACTTCCCCCCGGATTTGTCTGTTTAATAATTGACTTCGATTAATTTTAGAATAAACAATTTGACTGGTGTCCCCATTTGAACGCTTTGCTAATTGATTTGAAGTTTTTGTTGACAGAGGTCTTAAACCGGAATAACCTATCATGGAGCGATAGGACTATGCAAATAGAAATATTTTATTCCAAAAGCAATGCCGACCATCTCAAGGCCGTCTCCTTTGTCAAGGAAGCCGTTCAGAATCTGGGTATTTCGGCGACTATCAACGAACGGGAAGTTGATATGCCGACGCCGCGAGTTATGGTCAATGGTTTCGATCTAAGCGGTTCCTTTAAGAGGGGGGCCACCCGCAACGGACATTTTAATCTTTCCTACGAGCAGGTGGCCGAGGTTCTCGAGCAAACCGCCTGGTCTGCCGTTTAATACTTACGCCCTGGTCCGGCCGCGAACTACTTCATCACTTTTCGGGTATTGTTGTGCCATGACAAGATTTATTAATTGTCCCAATCGGGACAGGTGTACTTTTTTTGTACCAATTGGTACACGACCAATTTTATCCTCTTTCCCCTGCAATTTAATTTAACCGATTGCAGACTATAATCTTACTTTGTTGAGAAATAATTGGCACAAGGTTTGATTATTCTCTGTCCGAAACTACCAAACCTAATCAAAAGGAGAATTCAGATGCCTCGCAAGATTCTGGTTTTTGGTCTGATATTGGGAATTCTGGGACTTATTGCAGGATGCAGCAAAAACAGCACGTCTCCCGTCGATAATAATTCAAATATTGCCGCCGCCTTCGGCGGCTATACCGCTACCGACGAACAGCCGTATTTCGGCGATCCGACTCTGGCCGCCAAACTGGGCGGCGATCAGCCGTACACCGATGCCATTTCCTTATCCCCCTCGCTCGATTCACTGGTCAACATCGATAGTTCCGCCGGCATTTATGCCTTCCGGATTGTCTGGGGCCATCTCGACTATGATTCGGCCTCGACCACGCCTACCGATTGGTCCGGCTCTTTGAAAATCAACCGGGGCGCCGAACTGGTTCGCCGCACGATTAATTTCGAGCCGAGCCAGGATTATATTATGCCCCGCACCGATCCGACCCTGATTGAGTGGGTCTCGCAGACGACTGTCTTCCACGACGGAATCTTTGTCAATGTCTTCGTTCCCCCGGCTGACAGCACCGATACCTCCGCCGCTACTATCACTTTCACCACGGCGCCTTTCACGATTTCTTATAATCTGAAAGATATTCAGAATCTCGATACTGTTTATACTCTCGATGATTCCAATGTCGTGGCGATAACCGCCATCAAATATTCCCGGCTCTTCTGCCCCAAAGGTTTCCTGGCCGGATTCTGGGGAACCGATACGCTCGGCAACGGCATTTTCTACGGCAACTGGATGACCCATAATGGAATCGTCCTGGGCGTGGTCAAAGGAAACTGGGGAATTCCCGATACCAATGGCGATGTCCAGAATATTTTTGTCGGAAAATATATCGATATGACCGGCAAATTCGAGGGCCTTATGAAAGGAACCTACGGGCCGCGCCCCAATTGGCACGCTTCCGATATGGGGAAGATGCGCGCTGGCGGTTGGTTCAAAGGGAATTTCTATGACGGCAATGGCGGTGTCCTGGGCGACCTTTACGGCCGTTACAAATCGGTCCCGCGCGACGCCGAGATGGGCTTTTTCCAGGGGCGCTGGAAAGTCCTCTGCACCCACGACAACGAAGATAACAGCGGCGACGACAACTAAGCCGATATAAATTTTAGCCCCCAACTCCTTAGATTAAATCGGTCCGGATTTATCCGGGCCGGTTTTATTTAAGGTGAGGCATCGGCTCTGCCGATTTAGTGGATATTGAGGAGAAAGGAGACTAAAATGCGGAAACTAATTTTCGGGATTGTTATAGCGTTGGCCCTTATGACTTTCGGTTCGGCCGGGGCCCAGACCGAGGTTCGCGCCGGTATCAGTGTCGGCGATAACGGGGTCAATTCCTTCTATCTGGCGATCGGAAGTTTCTATCATGTGCCGGAACGGGAAGTGGTCGCGGTGCGGGATAAGGACATCCCCGATGATCAACTGCCGGTGGTCTTCTTTATCGCCCGGCGGGCCCATGTCGATCCCGATCTGGTGATCAAACTCCGCCTCGGCGGCAAATCGTGGCTCGAAATCACTCATTATTATAAACTGAGTCCGGAGATTTATTATATCGATGCCGGCGATATTTCCGGGCCGCCCTACGGTAAAGCGTTCGGCTATTTTCGCAACCATCCCCGCTCCGAGTGGCGGGAGGCCCGTCTCGACGACGATGATATCATAAATCTGGTGAATCTCCGCTTTTTGTCGTCGCACTACAAGCGGACCCCGGCCGAAATTATCCGCTCCCGCGAGGCGGGGCATAATTTTGTGATCATTAATAACGATTTCTATCAGGCCCGCCACGAGCATCATAATGATGCTAAAGCCAAACAAGACAAGCCGAAAAAAAATGGCCATGGTGAGCACGGCAAAGGGAAGGGGCACGACAAATAACCTCTTCCCTGATTTTCCGATGGCACCGTGCAAGTACCGGGGCGCATACTCTTGCGCCCCTTTTTATTTTGTGCGCGGCAGATGTCCACATCTGCCCGCCTGCTGATATTCGTGCCCGGCAGATATCCCCGCTTGCCGTCTTCTCTTATGCGCCGTCAGGAACCCTTTCCTGACGGAATCCTGCACTGTGCGCGGCAGATGTCCACATCTGCCCGCCCGCCGAGGGGTGCCACCCCCAAATTCGGGGCCGGGTGATTCTGGTGGAAGAGATTTCTTATGCGCCGTCAGGAGTCCCTCCTGACGGAGACTTTCTCTGCGCCGTCAGGAACCCTTTCCTGACGGAATCCTGCACTGTGCGCGGCAGATGTCCACATCTGCCCGTCCGCCTGCGGGTGCCACCCCCAAATTCGGGGTCGGGTGATTCTGGTGGAAGAGATTTCTTATGCGCCGTCAGGAGTCCCTCCTGACGGAGACTTTCTCTGCGCCGTCAGGAACCCCTTCCTGACGGAATCGCGCACTGTGCCCGGCAGATGTCCACATCTACCCGTCCGCCTGCGGGTGCCACCCCCAAATTTGGGGCCGGGTGATTCTGCCGGAAGAGATTTGGGGGTGATTGCCAGCAGGAAGTAGGTCAAGACCCTGATTAGTGTGGCGGGGCCTAGACGGGGTAGTAGTCTTGACATCTTCTATCAGTGCAAAGCAATTGTAGGTCGGCGTTCAGAATCCCCGGCAACAGCCGGGGATGAGAAACCCGACATCTTTTCTTGGTTCTAAGACCGTGACGCACCGCTTTCGCCCGCTTGCCCCCGTGCATCATTTTCCCCTTGCCTATCATTTAATGGCGCCATATGTTGCACCTATCAGGCGCTTGGGTTCTCGGGACGAAGGAAAGATGATTGAAATATATCAGGTGACATGAAAATTCCCACCCGTTGGGTGGGTTACCGGATTTGTTGTTGGCTTAAAAGAATATGTTGACAAAATAGAAAGTTGTGACATTATTTGTTGAAATAAAGGTGGGTCATGAACGACACGAGTTCAGCAGATTTGAAAAGCGCTAATAAAGGTCATTTCAAAAATATTATAGCATTCTTCGCTATTGCGGCTTCTACAGCCACAATAATTAGCTGTTATGTGCTTTTTACCCAGTGGTGGAGCAACAGAACGCAACTTGAAATATACCCGAGTTCTATCCGCCTTGATAGCCTGGGTGTTATTGGGTACTTATTTGCTCTAGATAGTACTGATCTTGATATTATAAATGAGGCAAATAATCTAGATACTGTGCATTGCTTTGATTATTCTCTGGGCATGATGCAAATAAGCGGAATCACAAATAGCGGAAAGTCCGGCCTAATTGGCAAATGCAACCTCAATGCAATTGATGTGGCTATTGCACTGCTCCAGAAAGAAATGGACAATATTTCATCTATTTACAGAATAAAATTGGCTTACGGATGGCCCAAATCGGACTCTATTAGATTCTATATCGATAAGCATAAAATCATGATTGATAAGTTGAGGGAGATACGAAAAAGGAAGCTTCTGGAAAGCGCTAAACAAACGAAAATAGTTGTAGAGACAAAGATCGCGAATCTTAGCAACTCTCAAGCATCAATAATGGAGCCCTGTCTTTTAAGTCTTAGAATGCCGGATGGTCCACAAATGGATGTCCAGCTTAAGCTATATGGATATTCATCTCAAATACAATTATTTGGCATGGAAATGCATGCTGGTCCGCCCGTTTCAGTAATTAGCGGCAGGTCTATTTCTAATGTCAATTTCTGCACGCTTACAGCTGGTGAATTAGGAGATACCGAATGGACCAAATTGGAAGAAGCATTAGCAAAATCTCAATTTAAAGCGAAAATTGTATTTATCGCAAGCGATGATACACAAATTGAATCAAAGGAATTTCCATTTTCAAGTAAATTTGCCAGCCAACGCAGCGATGAGCTTCTCAAAGACTTAAAAAAATAGCCTGAACCCGTATGGCCGAGGACATAAACCCGGTAACCCACCTAACGAGTGAGAATTATGGTTACACCTGATCCATCCCCATTTTTCTCTGTACCCCGCATCCCGGCGCTCTCGCATTTTTTGGTAGTGTCCTAATTTGAATTTTTCGCGATTTTTTTTGTACCTTGAAATATTAAGTGGCGGGCCAAGCCGACAGAGGTTAGAACATATGTCTAAATAGTTCCACAAGCAGGTCAGATATAAGTCTGAATACTGCTTGGGCGACTATTGGCTTTAAAGCCCCCTTTTTCATTATCCTCCTTTCACTTCTCCTCCTCGCATCTTTTACAATTTGAGAAAGTTACTGAAGGAGGTACTATTCGGCGAGGCCCGCCAATGCTTAAAATATAAGCATTATTTGTTCTTTGACAACTGAATAGTGAGCGTAGGTCAAGATCCTGATTGGTGTGGCGGGGCCCAGACGGGGTAGTGGTCTTGACATCTTATCTAAATCAATCATGTCTTAGTGGGATAAAATACACCTAGAATTAGGAAAGTATTTCTAAATCGATTCATATTTCCAACAAAGTAGAGGACATCCTTCTTTGAAGTATCAGATATTTTAAGCCATTGTTCCCTAATTTTCTCCTGTAGTTCCTCTTTGGAATATTTATCTCGCCAATTTCTATATGCCTGGCAGATTTCCCAATCGACGATGGATAATTTGTGTCCCATACATTTTTCAAAACCATCACATCTAAATCGATAATAAAACAGGAGCGGAATTTCCTCTATGACACCTTTTGTTTTATTCAAAAGGCTTGTTTGGGCATAAAATTCCTCTCTTTTTTTTGGATCCGAGATCTTCCTCCTCAAAAACTCAAATGAGACATCACGAGGTTTAACCAATCCGAGCGATAAATTGCTTTCGCTGGAATCTCTTATAACTTGGCACATTGATTTCACAGGGATTCTTGAGACTATTTCTTTGCGCTTTTTCCATGTACCGCTTTCAGAATCAAGATGATCCAAAATCCTGATGGAGGGGACATGAATACTGAAACTCTCGGGCCTGCTATCATTACTAGGCCGAAAGCAATCAACTGATATTATATCATATTTTCTAAATTTCTGGTGTTCCGCAAGATCGCGAAAGGGAACTGGGTGAAGGCGGATCAATTGTCTATTGTCTATATCTACTCCGGCGCAGCATACAGTTTCACCCCTTTTTCTATTGGGATTCGGATATGCTTTTACCGTTATGAGAATTTTTTTATTTTCCGAAACCTTCAAATTAATTCAAATATGCCTTATTTGCAGGCCATTTCCGTCATATTCTTTTATTTTATCCGCGACGACGTTTCGATGGCATTTTTCATGGGATCGTTCGAAACACATGATGCAAGTGTTCCCTTTGGATAAAATATCAAGGACTTCTTTAACCGAATTCATATTATTAGACAAATGCTCATCATAGGATTTGAAAAAATTATCGTAATTCCAATCA
The DNA here is from genome assembly GCA_900498245.1 of Candidatus Zixiibacteriota bacterium. Classification (NCBI taxonomy): domain Bacteria; kingdom Pseudomonadati; phylum Candidatus Zixiibacteriota; species Candidatus Zixiibacteriota bacterium. The sequence continues at coordinate 2,968,535 of LS998015.1, read as the reverse complement.
AATCTCAATTGATTGCGGATTGATGAAGGACTCCCAAGGGCTTTTATGTGTATATATTCAATATTCTCTTGTTCCAATCGGATTCGTAAGGAAGTCTTGGAAAATCCCCTTTTCCTAGATAGAGGGATTTCTCTTATATCAATCAATTTGTCAACATTGAATTGTTTTAGATAGCTGATGAACTCATCTATTTGGCGCCCCTCATAACCTACAGTAAATAGCTGATATTTTTTCATAATTCTTCTCTAGATTAATCTTGTTATCGGTATAAAAGTAAAAAAAATGGATCTTTTCAATTTTTTTATTAAATTAGCGGAGGGTAAATGTCCCCCATCCGACATCTTCTCTTACGCGCCGTCAGGAGTCCCGCTGACCGAAAGTTTCTCTGCGCCATCAGGAACCCTTTTCTGACGGCATTATTGCATTTTCGATATCAATTTGGTGTGATCCGGTCCGCGCGCGGTAATAGTGAGGAGAATTATATTTATGACCTGTACCGAACGGCCAGCGGCAATCGTTTTGTTTTGTGTAACCAACCCGATCGCTATTGCACCCTATCATACATGCAAGCACCACGGCCGAAACACCTTGGGAGCATTGAACAGCAGTTATTGGGGATATCAGAAATTTTTGCAGAACGAACCCAACTTTAGGTATGCTGTTGCACGCTCTGCGGTTATGGTAAATTTATTTGGCTTTGTTTTATTGCGGATATTGCGGGACAAGAGGTTGCGAGAGAAGATAGATTCCCGCCTACGCGGGAACGACAACGTAAGACGAGGAATGATAATAAAGGAGAAAGACGGGTATGACACGCCGGACCGAGCACGTGTAGGGGTCGACCCGTGCGTCGACCCCGGAAAAAGGAAGACACACAGGGCCGCCCCTACAACCGCTCGGGCCGATGTGGACATTTGCCGCGCACATATCGGGGCGGGTCTTGCGCCCGCCCGGTGATTTTATCATGATTAAAGGTATCGTAGGGGCGTATTGCAATACGCCCCTACAAAAAGAGGAATGTCGGACCGGCAGGAGTACAACTCCATTAAAGCCCAATCAACCGGCCGCCCTGATATATCACGAAGGCGGCCGACCAGGCCAAAACCGATTGTATGATGATCGAATACCACATCCACTTGATACCGACCTCCCGCTTGATCGCGATTATGGTCGCCAGGCAGGGAGTATAAAGGAGGACAAAAATCATGAACGCGTACGCGGCCAGTTTGCTTATTCCCGAGGACGGGTCCTGCAGGGCCTTGATAAGCGTGGTGGTCTCGTCGCCGAGATGATACAGCACGCCCATCGTCGAGACCACCACTTCCTTGGCGACAAAGCCGGTGATAATCGATATCCCCATCTCCCAGGTAAATCCGAGCGGCTGCACCACCGGGAGGGTGGCATGGCCGAGCCGTCCGATAAGAGAGTATTCCAGTTTTTCCGAGGATTTCATCATCTCAAGATGGCTGACTTCGGCTTTGGCTTCGGGGGTATTCTGCTGGCTGTACTGCGCGATTTGAGCGTCATAATCCTGCGAGAACTCTTTTTTGACCGGGAAATTCCCCAATCCCCAGAGGATGACAGAAGCAAGCAGGATGACCCCGCCCATTTTGTGCAGATAAATCCTTGTCCGCTCCCACATATGTATGACAATGGAGCGCCCGGTCGGCCAGCGGTAGGGGGGGAGTTCCATCACGAACGGCGTTTCGGCGGTGCGGATAAGAGTTTTCTGGAGGAGGCGGGCCATGATGATGGCGGCGAGAACCCCGAAAAGGTAGAGCGAGAAAATGGCGTTCCCGGCGTGAGCGCCGAAAAAGGCCCCGGCAAACAGGACATAGACCGGCAGGCGGGCGCTGCAGGACATCATCGGTATCAGCATGACCGTCAAAATCCGGTCGCGGCGCGATTCCAGAGTTCGCGTGGCCATGATGGCCGGGACATTGCACCCGAACCCCATGAGAAGCGGAATGAATGATTTGCCGTGCAGGCCGAGATAGTGCATCAGGCGATCCATCAGGAAAGCGGCGCGGGCCATGTAGCCGGAATCCTCGAGGAGGGCGATCCCCATGAAGAGGATGACAATATTCGGTAAAAAGACCGCCACTGCGCCGACTCCGCCGAGAATGCCGTTGATTAATAGATCGGAGACGACACCAGCCGGGATCAGGGCGCCGATCTGGGCCTGGAGCCAGGCGACACCAGCGTCGATCCAGTCCATTGGGTAGGCCCCGATTTTGAATGTTGCCTGAAAGATGAGCCACATGAGGGCGAGAAATATCGGGTAGCCCCAGAAGCGGTGGGTCAGGATATTGTCGATATGGACCGAGAGTTGCATCCGGTCCGAAACCGGCCGCTTGACCACTTCGCGCACGATCCCGGCGACATAGCCGTAGCGCCCCTCGGTCAGGGCGAATTCGGGATCGTTTTTGGTGGTGGCCCGGATATGCTTGATTGATCGCCCCAGCCGGGAACGAACCCGATTCCGGTTGCGGTTTTGGCCGATGACCTCGCCTTCGATTTCTTTGTCCCCTTCGAGCATTCGCACCGCCACCCAGCGGGGGTTGCGGCAGGCGCGGCACGACCCGCAGGCGGAGATTTCGCGGCTCAGATCCGTGACAACATCATCGAGTTTGGGACCGTAAGTAATCGGGACATGGCGGTGCCCTTTGGCCTTGTTCTCGACCAGTCCGAGGGCGGCGTCAAGGAGACTGTCGATTCCCTGGCCGCGGTTGCCGATAGTTTTCACGACCGGGGCCCCGAGCAGTTGCGAGAGTTTTTCGGTGTCGATATCGAGTCCCGACTCTTTGGCCTCGTCCCACATGTTAAGGTCAATGACGACATCGACGCCCATCTCGATCAGTTGCATGGTGAGGTAGAGGCCCCGCTCGAGACTACCGCTGTCGATGACATTTATGATGAGGTCGGGATTTTCGTTAATGATGAAATCTCTGGCGACTTTTTCATCGGGCGAAAAAGCAGAGAGATTGTATGTTCCGGGGAGATCGACAAACTGGAATTTGTAACCGTTGTACTGCCTGCGACCGGTTCTTTTTTCGACCGTAACGCCGGGAAAATTGGCGACCCGCTGATGCGCCCCCGTGAGGGCGTTGAAGATCGATGTTTTTCCGGAATTGGGATTGCCCGCCAGGGCGACCTTGATTTCTCTATTTATCGTTACCTTTTCCATCCAATAATACCTCGACCGAGATCAATGATGCTTCGCTCCGGCGGATACTGATATGACCATACCCGAGCGAAACCTGCAGGGGATCGCGAAGCGGCGCGGCTTTTATCATGGTGACAATCTCGCCCCGCCTGAGGCCGAGATCGAGAAGCCGTCGCCGGAGTTCACCGACGCCGGCGATATCGAGCACCCGCCCTGCCTGTCCCGGTTTTAATTGATCAAGACTCATAGTTTGTTTTTTTTCTTTTCGAGGTTTATTGGTTATATCGGTTCTCAAAATATTATCACCGGTGCAATTGCTCTTTGTATTCCATCAGGCACCCGGCATTTTTCCCGTCGCAATTGCGCATTATTTTTATCAGCATCTCCAGGCGCCGGACCGCTTCGATAGTGATACCATGTTCCATCCGACAAGCGGTGGCTTCGGCGACATCAGCCGGCAACTGCAGAACTTCATCGAGAAACTGACGGATAACGCGATGAGTGTCGAAAATTTCAGATCCGAGTTTTTCGCCTGCGGAACTGAGGGCGATTTTTCCGTAATGAGGCTGGGTCACCATGCCGTTTTTTTTAAGACGAGAGAGGGCCGAAAAAACGGTCGGCAAGGTCACGCCTCGTTCGCGCGCGATATCGGTCAGTGCGACTTTTTCCGAGTCCCGGCTCAGGAGATAGATGGTTTCCAAATAATCTTCTTCTTTGGTTGTCAGTTTCATCGTCAAAATAATATTAGAATATTCTAACATTGTCAAGAACAAATAAGCCCAAATTTGTCATTTAATTGTCATAACCTGTTATATTGCAAAATAATACTCAAAGATTCCTCATCCTCATACGTTAATAATCCGATAATGAGGACAAAAAGGATAAGAATTTGGGAAAATTTTCACAAAAAAGTCAATCTGATGACAATTATATGACAAAATTAGTGTTGATTAATTTAATTTCTGGACAACATGAAAGAAGCCATATCTAAGATTGCCTGCGTTTCGACGAGATTGGGGAAGGCCTCAATTGCCCTTCTGGAAGCGCTGACTATCCCGGAAGCTTTAAGAAAAGAGAAATTGGAGTCTCTGAAGAGCCATCTTGGGGTGTCGGAATTGCTGTATTTGGCGACCTGCAACCGGGTAGAGTTCTTAGTGGTTACGCCTTTTGCGTCGACCGATGTGGCCGCGTTGCGGAACCGGATTCTGGATTTCTTTTTTGATAAGATGAATCTGTCGGAGCAGACGGAATTTGAACCGGACAATTTCCGACTTTTTTCGGGTCGAGAAGCGGTCAAGCATATTTTTGAAGTAGCGGCCTCGCTTGATTCGGTGGTGATCGGGGAAGCGCAGATTCTCGGTCAAGTAAAAGAGGCGCATAAGTTTTGTCAGGATAATGGCTTGAGCGGGAACGCTTTGGATCGGCTATTTTCGGCGGCCTACAAGGGGGCCAAAATTGTCCGCACCGACACCGATTTGGGCAAGCGGCCGGTATCCATGGCTTCGCTAGTGGGATTGAGGACCGATGAGATTCTGGCGGAAAGCCCGGCTGCCACTATTGCCATTATAGGTTCGGGTCCGATGACTCCGAAGATGGCCGATATTATCAGAAAGAATCACCATAACAAAATATATTTCGTTAATAGAACCGTTTCCAAAGTCGAATCATTTGCGGAAAAATATGACGGCCAGGCCATAGAGTTGGCGGATTTTTTGGACGGCAAATTCAAAGCCGACATTATTATTACTTCAACTTCCAGTCCGGAACCTATTATCACTTCGGGCGGTTTAATGAATTTGATGGCGGGCAAGAATAAAATTTATGCCTTTGATCTGGCGATACCGCGTGATTTCGAAGCGGCCCTGGGTGATTCCGACAATCTGGAGATTTGGAACCTGGAGAAATTGAATATCCTGGCGCAGAAGAATCGCCGGGAAAGATTCCGTCTTGTGGATCAGGCGAGCCGGCTACTCGAAGATCAGATCAAGCAGTATATCCAGAAAGAGATCACGCAAATGATTTCGCCCCTTTTCGACTCGGCCCTTGATGAATCAATGGCGATGGCGCAAGAGGGGCTCAGTAATCTTTTCAAAAGCAAATTATCCCATTTATCATCCAACGATCAGGAATTGCTCGTTTACTGGAGCAAAAAAGTTCTCGCCCGCGCCTGTTATCTCCCGGCCAAACAGCTGGCGGCGCATATCGCCGACAATGACTTTGACCAGGATTTGAGGCTGTCCTTTATTCCCAAAAGCGCGCGGTAAAACTCATGCTTTTTACAATCGGCTCTCGGGGCAGCGAACTGGCCCTCTACCAGGCCAATCTTATAAAGTCATATCTCTCCAATATGGGTATAGATGTCGATATAAAAATTATTAAAACGGTCGGTGATAAAATTGATAATCTGAGTTTCGATAAGATCGAGGGAAAAGGCTTTTTCACCAAGGAACTTGAAGAAGCGCTACTGAGCAGGGAAATAGATCTGGCGGTTCATTCTCTGAAGGATCTGTCGACGACTATGCCGGAGGGGCTGAAGGTCGGCGCCTACTGTAATCCCGAGGACCCATCGGAACTGCTATTGATTAATCCCGTAAAATATGAACCGTCGCAAAGGCTCTTTCTAAAAGTGGGAGCCGTGATCGGGACCAGTTCGGTTCGCAGGCAGGCCCAGATAGCCCATTATCGCCCGGATTTGAAAATCGAGCCGCTTCGAGGCAATGTCCCTACTCGAGTCAGAAAATTGCGGGAAGGGAAATATGACTCCATTTTGATAGCCAGAGCGGGTGTGGATAGATTGAAATTGGATACCGAAGGATTAGTCCGTATAGTGCTGGATCGTCAGGATTTCATCCCCGCCCCGGGGCAGGGAATTCTGACCATAGAGATTCGTGACAACGATCCCAATGTCGAAGAGATTGTCTCTCGTTTAAATGAGGCGGAGGCGGAAACCACAGCGATTTTGGAACGGGGGCTGTTAGCGAGATTTCAGGGGGGATGTCAGCTTCCCCTGGCAGTGACGTCACAGCGGCGCAACGGCGGTTCCTATTTGAAGGCCTTTCTCGGGATAAAAGACGGTGAGAGATGGTCGGAACCGGCGATGTTTTCCGGATTCGGGGAAAATATCGAGGAACTGATTGAAAAAGCATACCGGGAACTGAACCGCATATCCATAGAAAGCAAACATAAAAAAAAAGTTCTGATTACAAGATCTGAGGAAGAAGGGGGCGTCTTCTTCATGGCTTACCGGTCCGTTCTTACGCCGGTCTTTTATCCCATCTTTGAAATTGCCGCATCGTACGACAAAGATAAAGCCCGGGAAATAGTAGAAGGTCTTTCAAATTTCGATTGGCTGATTTTCACCAGTAAGAATAGCGTTCGGATATTTAAAGATATATTGGAGGGTTCGGGGACGAAACTGGACAGCCGGTTGAAGATCGCATCGGTCGGTCAGAAAACGAGTGATTTGATTAAATCTCTCGGTTGGAGAGTAGAGTTTATCCCCCAGCAGGAAGATTCGGCGGGAATGCTGAAGGAATTGCCCCGGATTCTGGGAAGTGGGGAGGTTTCGATTCTGTTGCCGCAGGGAGAAGAAGCGCCGGCTCATTTGGAGAAGGGGCTCCAGGTTGAGGGATACAAGGTAACCCGTTTTAATATATATCGGACCGCACCAACATCGGAGGCAATGTTGCCGCGTATCGAACCCGATGAAATTGATTTTTTTATCTTTACCAGCCCCCTTTCAGTAGAATATTTTGAGAAATTGGGACATGTTCTTCCGAGCAGGTCCTGGGTGGCAACGATAGGAAATCCCACGGCGGAGAGTCTGACGGCGCATTATCGCCAGCCGGATTTTATTCCGCCCAAAGCCGATATCGGGGCCATAGTACAGAAAATCATGGAGCAAATATAAGATGAAAATGTTGAATCGTCCCAGAAGGCTGCGTAGCAATAAAATCATTCGGGATCTGTCAGCCGAAATCAGGCTGGATCCGAGAAAAATGATACAGCCATATTTTATCAGCGAAAGAGGGACTAAAAGGACAGAGATCTCTTCCATGCCGGGGATATATCGCGATCCTGCAGATAAATTTGTGGAAGCGTTCCAGGCCGATTTTGACCTCGGCATCAATAAAATCATGCTGTTCGGAGTGGTGACATCGAAGGACGGCCGAGCTTCACTTGCCGATGATAAGGATAATCCTGTTAACAGTGTTACCAGGCAATTGAAAGAAAAATTTGGTGACGATATATTCGTTGCTGTCGATGTCTGCCTGTGCGAGTATACCGATAGCGGGCATTGTGGTCTGATCAAAAATAATCAGATTGACAATGATTCCACGCTTGAGAGACTGGCAGATATGGCGCTGGCCGCGGTGAAGTCGGGAGCCGATTGTTTGGGACCGTCGGATATGATGGACGGGCGGATCGGACATATTCGGGCCAGATTGGAGGAGCACGGCTATCAGGACAGAATCATTATGGCTTATACGGCCAAGTATGCTTCGAGCTATTACGGACCGTTCCGCGATGCCGCCGAAAGCGCCCCTAAATTCGGGGATCGCAAAAGTTACCAGATGGATTTCCGGAATCGGCGGGAAGCATTAAGGGAGCTGGAATTTGATCTGGCGGAGGGCGCCGATATTGTGATGGTCAAACCGGCTCTGGCCTATCTTGATATTATCAGTATGTTCCGAGAAAATTCCGATGTTCCGGTCGCGGCCTATAATGTCTCGGGAGAATACACGATGGCGAAATTGATGGCAAAGGAAGGGATGGCAATTGAAAGAGATTTGGTCACGGAGAATCTGAGTGGTATTTTCAGAGCCGGGGCCGACATGATCCTTACCTATCATTTGAGGGATATTTTGCAGAACGGGTGGCACAATGGTTAAAACGGAGCGTTCCAGGATACTATTTGACAAGGCACTGAGAAATATGGCCGGCGGGGTGAATTCTCCGGTGCGGGCTTTCAAAGCGGTGGGGGGAACTCCGATATATATGGATCGCGGTGAGGGACCGTACCTGTATGATGTTGACGGCAATCGGTACATCGATTTTTGCTGCTCGTGGGGGCCGCTGATTCTGGGCCACGCTCATCCGGCGGTAATGGAAGCGATTGAGAAGACGGTACACAAGGGAACCAGTTTCGGAACGGTGCACGAAAATGAAATATTGCTCTCGGAAAAGATAAAAACGCTCTGTCCCAATATAGAATTGATGCGGTTTGTTTCCTCGGGGACGGAAGCGGTGATGTCGGCGATTCGCCTGGCACGGGCTTTCACAAAGAGAGATAAAATTATTAAATTCACCGGTTGCTATCACGGGCATTCCGATTACCTGCTGGCCTCGGCCGGCTCGGGGCTGGCGACTTTGGGTATTCCGGCATCAGCCGGGGTTCCTCAAGATTTCGCCAAACACACAATTGTCGTGCCGTTGAATGATATTGATATCGTAGAGCAGGTTTTTAAGGAGCAGGGAAAAGATATCGCGGCTGTTATAATCGAACCGGTGCCGGCCAATGACGGTTTGCTTCTGCAGTCGCGGAGCTATCTCGGTTTCTTGAGGGAAATCACGCGGGAGCACGGGGCTCTCCTGATATTCGATGAAGTAATCTCCGGATTTCGGGTGGCGCCGGGCGGGGCGACCGAATATTACGGGCTTAATCCGGATTTGGCGACCTACGGCAAAGTGGTCGGGGGAGGACTTCCGGTGGGGGCATTCGGAGGACGCGCCGACATCATGGAGATGCTGGCCCCGCTCGGCCCGGTCTACCAGGCGGGAACGCTTTCAGGCAATCCGCTGGCGCTGGCCAGCGGTTATGCAACCCTTGATTTTCTCCAGAAAAACGACGGCTGGAACGCGCTAAACCGCAGGACCCGGGATTTTGTCCAAAATGTCCGAGATGCCGTTCGCGGCGTGCCGGTTAATATCGTGACTATCGGCTCGATATTCTGGATAAATCTTCAAGCCAGCACCGCCACAAAGGCCGAGGAAATCGATCCCGGTAATGCGGCCAAGTACAAAACATTATTCAGCCAGGCGCTGGACGCAGGTATTTATCTCGCCCCCTCGGCCTATGAGGTCGGGTTTATCAGTACGGAGCACCGGCCGAACATTCTGGACGAGACAGCAAAGGCCCTGACAGGAATTATCAAGGGCCTTTAAGCCATAATGAAAAAACTGACTCCAACATCGCCGCGAAACACTTTCATCATATTTATTCTTCTGGCTGCGGTTTTTTGCGTACAAATGCTCTGGTGGATATTTTTTCAGGTTCGTAATGCCGAATATACGCGCAGGAATCTGGCAGAAGCGTTTGAAAATGAACGGACCTGGACGATTCAGATGCTCAATTCGCATTATATCGAGTTGTATAAAAGGGCCGGGGAACGGGCGGAGAAATACAGCGAGGGGAAAAATGTGTTGCCCGATGCCATTGATCCGGCGGTTTCAGGATTTTGCCCTTTTGACAGCAGTATGGATTTAACGGATTCGCTTTATTTTTCATTCGCCTACGGAAAAGACAGATTGATATTATTTCTAAATCGCGATTATCCAGAAAGAATATTGGCCATTAATTCGCGACTGGAAATAACCCTTCCGAACGGCGGGGAACTTCCCCGTCCGGATTGGATCACCGAAAATATGGTGCATGTCCGGCAATCGGGATTCGACAATATTCTTGAAGAGAGGAATCGTCATATAAAGATGTTTCTGATGGAGGGCTCGTTCTTCTTTATTTTAATTGCGATCGGGGCCTATTTAATCTATCTGTCGCTAAAAAGGAGCCGGGAGGTTCGCGAGGCGCAGTTGCTGTTCGTTCACAGTATCACACACGAATTGAAAATTCCGATTACGTCGATTAGCCTGTTTCTTGATACCATTAAGAAACGCAATTATGACAGCGAATTGGTCGGACGATTGGCGCCGAAAATGAAGGAAGATATAATTCGTCTCAATCAACTGATAGATAATATTCTTCAGGTGCGGCGGCTCTCGGACAAAGAGATTGAAGTGAGACTTGAGACGGTCGACCTTTCGAGTGAATTGCGGCGATTTGCCGGAACGCTGAAAGACCGGATTGAAGCAGCCGGAGGGAAACTGCAATTGAATATCGAAGGCGGAATTTTCATAAAGGCAGGTCTCAAGGAGCTGTTAAAGGTTTGGGAGACACTTATTGACAACTCTATAAAGTACACCCCGGCGGGCAGTCTGCTATTGAATATAAATTTGAAAAGTCACAGGGAGCAGGCCGAAATGGAGTTTCTCGACAACGGCCCGGGAGTGCCATCGGGGACGGAAGAAAAGTTATTCGAACCGTTCTTTCGCGGAAATATCGAAACGCAGAAAACGGTGCCGGGTTCGGGGCTGGGATTATATATCGCCCGGGAATATGTTCGTCATTGTAAAGGGCATATCTCGATCAAAAACGGACCGTCGGGCGGCTGTCTGGTGACGCTTAAGTTCAGGAAAGTGAAATGAGTGCCAAGCGGATATTACTGGTCGAAGACGAAAAGCATGTGGCCGAAGGGATCAACATTAACCTGGAGGCCGAAGGATTTGACGTGATCTGGGCAACCGACGGCAATATGGCGCTGGAATATTATAAAAACGGGCATTATGACCTGATTATTCTCGATATAATGCTTCCCGGGGTCGACGGTTTGGAAATTTGCCGCAGAATCCGCAGTCAGCATTTGGGCACGGAGCCGATTTTATTTCTCACGGCAAGGGACAGTCTCGATGACAAAAAGGATGGTCTGGCGATCGGGGCCGATGATTATATCACCAAGCCATTCGATCTGGAAGAATTGATCCTGCGTATTAAGGCGATTTTTCGCCGTCAAGCGTGGTTGGGAGCCGAAGGGGTCGCGGGCGATGTCTATCAATTCCCGGGCGGAAAAATCGATTTCCGGAAATTCGAAGTCGAGAGTCCGAACGGGAAATTCCGACTTTCCAATAAGGAGTGTCTGTTGTTAAAACTGTTCAGCGAGCACCCGGATGAGGTATTGAGCCGGAGTACGATACTCGATGGGGTCTGGGGGTATAATGCCTATCCGTCCAGCCGGACCGTCGATAATTTCATCCTTCGCTACCGTAAATATTTCGAACCGGATCCATCGAAGCCGATCTATTTTCATACCGAGTTCGGTACCGGCTACCGATTCACGCCAAAGGGGAAAGCCGAAAATGACTAAGAAAGAACTATTCCTGGCCAATGCCAGAGGGGAGTGGACGGAACAGACCCCGATATGGATAATGCGTCAGGCGGGGCGGTATCTTCCCGAATACCGGGAAATCAAGAAAAATATGACGTTTGAACAACTCTGCCGGACCCCCAAGGCGGCGGCGGAGGTGACGGCGCAGCCGTTTGAAATTCTTGGCCTGGATGCGGCCATAATATTTTCGGACATCCTTCTTATTCTGGAGCCGCTGGGAGTGAGTTTGAAATTCGACCCGGGTCCGATAATTTCCCCCATACTCGAGAGACCGAATCAAGTTGAAAATTTCAGGGAATTCGATGCGGCATCGAAACTATCTTTTGTCGGCGATGCCCTGGTCGAAGCGAGAAAAAGAATCGGTGAAGATATTCCGCTGTTGGGATTCTGCGGCGCGCCTTTTACGGTTTTCGCCTATTTATGCGGCACCAGGGGGGCCAAGGATTTTCACAAGACGGTGCAATTTCTGGCAAATTATCCCAACCAGGGGAAGCAGGTTCTGGAGCGATTGGCGACCCTCAGCATTCAATATTTGAAAATGCAGGCGGCAGCCGGAGCGGATGCCGTTCAGGTGTTTGATACCTGGGCTGGGGAATTGGCCGAAGATGAATTTTCCGAATGGTCGTTGCCTTATCTGAAGAGAATTGTCGGCGAATTGTCACGGGCCGGGATAGTTTCAAGCATTTATATCAAGGGGTCGTATCATTTGATTAAGCGAATGAATGATATGAAAGCGAATATCATAAGTTTGGACTGGCGGGTGCCTATGAATGAAGCGGTAAAAGTCCTGGCGCCAAAAGCTTTGCAGGGGAATCTGGATCCCCATCTGCTCCTGGGTAAGCGGGAATTAGTGATAAAGAAGGCCGAGCAGATATTGGAGGAGATGTCGTCATATCCGGGCTTTATTTTCAATCTCGGCCACGGGATACTTCCCGAAACGCCGGTGGATAATGTCAAAGCCCTGGTGGCGACGGTGCATAATTTTAAGAGGACGAGATAATGACGGAACAGATAGATTTGAAGCGGGTCGAGGAACTGGTGCAAAAATATGATCGCCCCGGGCCGCGTTATACGAGTTATCCCACGGCACCCGAGTGGCGTGATGGTTATGGCCCTATGAATTATATTGAGGCGCTCCGAGAGGCCGCCGGTGAAGCCGAGGAGCCTCTTTCTTTCTACCTGCATATACCCTATTGCCGCAAGCGGTGTTGGTTCTGCGGGTGCAATACGATGGTATCCAGGGGACCGGAAGGAGCCGATGATTATCTGACCCGGGTGGAAAAAGAAACCGCTCTGGTAGCCGAACATTTGGGGGCCCGAAAGAAAATTTCCCAGTTTCATTGGGGCGGCGGGACGCCGTCATTTTTGACCGATGAACAGACGGTAAGGGCTTTCAGGATTTTTTCCAACCGCTTCAAGATTCTCGAGGACGCCGAAATTTCGATTGAGCTGGATCCCCGGGTCACCGGCCCGGGTCGAATCAAATTGCTGAAATCACTCGGTTTTAATCGTCTATCCCTCGGAATACAGGACTTCAGCAAGGATGTTCAGGATGCCATTGGCCGCAACCAGGAGGAAGAGACAGCCATCCATTTATATCAATACTGCCGAAGCGAGGGATTCACCGGAATAAATTTCGATCTAATCTACGGCTTGCCGAAACAAGATGTTGATAGTTTCCGGGAGACGCTTCGCAAAGTNATNGACCTGAAGCCGGATCGGGTGGCGATGTACAGTTACGCTCATCTTCCAAGCGGGAAAGCCCATCAGAGGAAGATTCAGGAAAAGGATCTGCCATCGGCGCGAGTTAAATCGGATCTATTTCATCTGGCACGTCGGATGTTTCAGGACGGAGGTTATATACAGATCGGTATGGATCATTTTGTTTTGCCTTCGGACGAGCTGGCGCAGGCCGCGGCCGACGGNAAACTGCGTCGCAATTTCATGGGGTACACAGTCAATGCCGCCAAGGACTGGATCGGCGTGGGGATGTCATCCATTTCCTATGTCAGTAATAATTTCGCCCAGAATCACAGCGGCATCTCGGAATATAATCAGGCGATTGACGGCGGCCAATTTGCCGTCTACCGGGGATTGAAATTGAGTCTGGAAGATCGAATCCGGCAATATATAATTTCCGAAATCATGTGTAATTTTCGAATTGATTTCGATGAAGTCGATAGAAGATATGGCATCACCGTCACAGATTATCTCGCTACGGAATTGCAGGAATTATATCCTTTTATAGAGGATGGTTTAATTATTCGAAAAAGCGGTCTTTTGCAGGTTACGGAGCCGGGGAAGATTTTTGTACGTAATATCGCAATGGTATTTGATTCTTATCTGCGGAAGGATCGTGACAAGCCAAAAGTCCAATTTTCCAGGACTATATAACCCCCAAGGGAATCTGATATGAGTATTGGTGAAGCGGGCAATCAATCTCGAATTGCGGTTATTCTGATAAATATGGGGGGGCCGGCCGCTTTGGACAAGATTCGCTCGTTCATGTTCAATCTATTCAACGATCGCCATATAATGGATATGCCCCAGCCATTTCGGGCCCTGGTAGCGCAGATAATCGTGGCGGTGCGGACCCCAAATGTCAAACACCACTATTCGCTTATCGGGGGACGATCTCCCTTGATGCAATGGACGGAACGGCAGGGGACACTTATTGAAGCCGAGTTGAAGATGAAATTTCCCAATTTAAAAATCGGATTTGCATACAGCTATATTGAGCCGTCGATTGGGGAGGCAATAGAAAAGGCGGTCGCGGACGGCGCCGATAAGATAATCGCCGTGCCGTTATATCCCTATTATTCAGTGTCGACCTTGGGAAGCATTTACACCGGCCTCGAAAAGGCCCGCCGAAAGCATGAATTAGGGGACAAACTGAGAATAACTCGACCTTTTTATGACCATCCCAAATTTATTGACGGCACGATCGATCTTCTCAAGGAAGCAATAGGAAAAGTGGATATAACCGAACCGTATCATGTTTTATTTACAGCCCACGCCCTGCCCGAGTCCTTTATTCTGAAGGGCGACCCGTACCGGTCGCAGGTGGAAAGAACGGTGGCACTCATTCTTCAGAATTTTCCGACAAAGAACACTTTCTTGTCCTTTCAGAGCAAGATCGGACCGGTGGCCTGGATGAAACCGTCGACCATTGAGACCGTCAAGCGTCTTGGAAAAGAAGGGGTCAAGCAACTGGTAGTGATGCCTTTGGGGTTTGTTTGCGATCATATCGAGACGCTTTATGAACTTGATATCGAATTGGCCGGGATAGCGAAAGAGGCCGGAATCATGCAATTTGTGCGGGGCCGGGTCTTTAATGACCATTCTGCATTTATTACCCTTTTGGGAGCGCTGATAGAGGAGTGCCTGTGAAGGGAAAGGCGAAAATAGCGATTGTTGGGGCCGGGATTTCGGGACTTTCGGCCGGTTTTTTCATTCGGAAACTTGTCGGCGACAGGGCCGCTATCACAATTTTTGAAAGGGAGAATAGACTGGGCGGGACGATTGGAACGTCACGGGAAAACGGCTATCTCGCTGACTGGGGACCCAACGGCTTTCTGGATCGGGAACCGCTGACACTTGAATTTGTGAACGATATCGAACTCCATGACAAACTTTACCCATCCAATCAGAAATCGGAAAAGAGATTCATTTACCGCGGTAAGCGGCTACACGAAATTTCGGCCAATCCGATGAAATTTCTGGCGAGCGGACTCCTTTCAATGCGGGGAAAGCTACGGATCGGGATGGAGATATTCGTCCCGCGGAAAAAAAATGATGACGATGAATCAATATTCCGTTTCGTGGAGCGTCGGATCGGACGTGAGGCGGCGGAGATATTGATTGATCCGATGGTTTCGGGCATCTATGGTGGCGACGCCGAAAAATTATCGCTGGGAGCATGCTTTCCGGTGATGGAGAACATGGAAAAAGAGTATGGCGGTCTGATAAAGGCGATGTTCAAAAAGGCCCGGGAAAATCGGAAAAGCGGCAAAAAGGGAGGACCGGCGGGACCATCGGGCCATCTGACCAGTTTCCGCGGCGGGCTGTTCACACTAATTGAACGGCTCGAAAATATTCTGGGCACCTCGATTCATCGAGAGGAAAAAGTTGTTTCGATTTCCAAGGGGAATGGCAATTACCGGCTTAATACGAGTGCCGGGAGTTATGATTTTGATCATATAATAATAGCTACGCAATCATTTGTCGCGGGGTCAATTCTTATGGAACTGGACCGAGAGACGGCGGGGCTTCTGGGGAAAATCCCGTATTCGAATCTGGCTGTCTGTTGCCAAGGATATCGCCTGGAGGATATCTCGAGACCGGTCGATGGTTTCGGTTTTCTGGTTCCCCATAATCAAAACCTTTACATTCTGGGCTCGATCTGGACATCGGTGATTTTCCCGGAGCAGGCCCCGGAAGGGTTTGTTCTCTTCCGCACTATGCTGGGCGGTGCAAAAGACAATAAAATTATAGATCGTGGCGAAAAGGCGCTGGGGGAACTCGCTCATAATCAATTGGCCACTATAATGGGAATCAAGAAACCTCCATCGTTTCAGAAAATCATCATCTGGAAAGAAGCTATCCCTCAGTATACCCTGGGGCATCGGGAGCGACTGCAGAGAATTGAGGCTAATCTGGCCAAACTCGGTTCCCTGTACCTGGCCGGGAACGCCTATACCGGCATCGGGCTAAATGATGCCATCAAACGATCTTTTTATATTGCAGAGACCATCGCGGCAGTTCAGACCGGCAATTCTTCCGGTAATTGAATATAATCTCAATTTCGATGGAAATATCCTTCCATAAGCGGGCTTAAAGGACCGGTTTCGGCTCCAAATTAGTCATTGCTATCACTTGCGGGCCGGTAAAGTCCGCCCCTCTTTTGTCGATAAAATAGATGACAAAGGACGATTTTCAACCAATGGCTGAAATCGGGTCTTTGGCGGGGGCTACGCGGAGTAGAACCCGGGCGAAAGTTCAATTTACAGGAAATGAGAGATAATTCGACACAGAGAAAACGGACCACCCCGAATTGGATCTTAGTCGGGATCGTTCTCGGCCTGGCATTCTGGATAATTGACCCAATCATTGACGCCTATTTGATCCGCGGAAGCAGTTTACAGCAGGAAATCTTCAGTCCCGATTCCGGAGAGATTTGGATCAGGTCAATGGTGATGTTTCTTTTCCTTTGTTTCGGTGCCTTGGTGGAAGGGATGTTTTCAAAAAAGGTCAAGGCCGAACGGAATCTTCAAAAGGGGCTTTCTCTCCTGATGGCGACTCTGGAATCAACCGCCGACGGCATTCTGGTGGTCAACCAGGAAGGGGAGATCACCAGTTTTAACACCCGTTTCAAAGAAATTTGGAATATTACGGATGAAGTTCTGGAATCCAGGGATGACAAAAAGGCCCTTCAATTCGTATTGGGCCAATTAAAAGAGCCGCAGATTTTCATCAACAAGGTAAAGGAATTGTACAACAGTCCCGAAGCGGAGAGTTTTGATGTTCTGGAATTTATTGATGGCCGGATGGTCGAGCGATATTCGCGGCCCCAAAAAATAGAAGGGGCCAGCATCGGCCGGGTTTGGTCGTTCCGGGATATCACCGCGCGGAACAAGGCGGAAAGAGCCCTCAGAGAGAGTGAAGAGCGGTTTCGCGGGCTATATGATTCCGCGCCTCTGGGCTACCAATCACTGGATGAAAATGGGAATATTTTGAATATCAATCGAACCTGGCTGCATATGATGGGATATGGGGAAGCTGAAGTCACAGGGCGCCCCTTCACGGATTTTCTGGTTCCCGAAGATATACGGCATTTTCAGAAGAATTTCCCGCTGTTCAAGGAACGGGGGGAGGTGCATGATATTGAATTTACCCTGAAGCGAAAAGACGGGACACTCGTCGATTTGTCGTTTGACGGGAAGGTGGAGAAGGATGCCAACGGGAAATTTTCCCGGACCCACTGCATAATGCATGATATCACTCAGATCAAAAGGGCCGAAGATTCGCTCCGGTTGAGCGAAGCGCGGTTTCGGGAACTGGCGGAACTTCTTCCGGAGACGATCATAGAATGCGACCTGAATGGTATCTTTACTTTCGTGAACAGGCATGGCTGTGAAGCCTTCGGCTTCAAGCGCGAGGAAGTCGAAAAGAAGATGAATATCTTCGAAGTGCTGGATCCGTCCGAGAGAGAAAGAGCTCGGCAGAATATAAAACTGGTTTTCGGCGGAGAACATCGGCGCAATATCGAATATCTGGCGCGAAAGAGGGATGGGAGCATCGTTCCGGTGGCCATTCATACCAGCCCCATATATCGGAAAGAACAATTGGCAGGAATGAGAGCGGTCGTAATTGATATTACCGAGCAAAAGAGCGCTGCGGAAAAACTCCAATTTCGATATGATTTTGAGCATCTGGTGACGACCATATCGACGCGACTGATTGGACTCAGAAATGATCTTGTTGAAAGGGCGATAGAGGAATCACTTCAAAATGTGGGTGAATTTGCCGGGGTCGACAATTGTCATATTTTCTTTTTCTCTGAAGATATGGACTCGGTGAGTTTTACCAGCGAATGGAGCCGTGAAGGAACGCCTCGTTTGGCGGAAAAGATGCTCGGTAAGAAACCCCGAAATTACGCCGAGGGATTTGAGAAACTAAACAGGTTGGAGCCGATTCACCTCACCGAGATATCGATGCCCTCGGCGGCCGGCGATCATAACAAGGAATTTTTCGCCAAATTGGGAATTAAATCGTTAATATCGGTGCCTTTAAAAAGCGGCGACAGACTTATCGGGGCCATCGGTATGGCGGCGATGCGAGAGAATAGAAACTGGACCGATGATGATATGGCTCTTTTGAGAATGGCCGGAGAAGTCCTGGCAAGCGCCCTGGAACGGAAGGGAGCCGAAGAGTCATTATTGGAAAATGAGAATAAATACCGCACCCTATTTGAGAGTTCGCCGGATGGTTTGTTCCTGATGAAGGATGTCTTTCTTGACTGCAATGATCAAGCCTGCAGTCTGTGGAAATGCAGTCGCGACGATATAGTCGGACACAGTCCCGCCGAATTTTCCCCCGAATGGCAGCCCGACGGGCGCAGCTCGAAGGAACTGGCCAGAGAGAAAATAGAAGCGGCCATGGGGGGGGTGCCTCAAACATTTTTCTGGCAGCATCAGAATCTTAAAGGTGTGTGTCAGGACACGGAAGTTCATTTGCAGCCGCTCACTCTGAAAGGAGAGAAACTACTTCTGGCCCGAGTCAGAGATATGTCACAGCAGAGAAGAGCCGAATTATCACTTCGTCAGGCAGAAGAAAGATTCTCCAAGGCCTTCAATTTCAGTCCGGTAGGGGCCTGTTTGACCGATATCGCCACCGGCAAAATAATCAACGCCAATGAGCGACTACAGGAGTTGTTGGATATTTCCCGTGACAGGCTGATAGGAAACAGCACCGTTTCACTGGGTATCTGGAAAGATTCCGAGGAACGTGATATTATGATCGGGCAACTAAAAGAGGGAAGAACGGTACGCAACCAGGAGGTTTCCAGAATACTTCCTGACGGCAAAAGAAGAGATCTCTCGATTTCCATGGCGGTGATTCCGATGAATGACAGCAGTTGTCTGCTCACCCTTGTTGATGATATAACCGACAAGAAATTGGCCGAAGAAGCCCTGCGCGAAAGCGAAGAGAGATACCGTTATTTATATAATAATGCCGAAGTCGGGCTATTTCGGACCGCCATTCAAGACGGCCTGGTGCTGGAATGCAACGACCGATCCGCGCAGGTTTTTGGATATGTTTCCAAAGAGGAAATGATAAACTGCTTCCGCGTCTCACAACATTATGTTGATCCGGAGGCGAGGGATAGATTTGTTAAAGCCCTCGGGCAAAAAGGCGAGGTATCTAATTACAGGATCAGATTTTTCCGCAAAGAAGGCTCGGTGATATGGCTTTCCGTTTCGGCCCGAATTAATGCGGAGCAGGGTTTTATCGAAGGCGTTCTGTACGATATAACGGAACAGAAAAGAGCCGAAGAGGAACTGCTTAAGCTGTCGTATGCGATCGAACAAAGTCCGGTTACGGTTGTCGTCACCGACACCAGCGGAACGATAGAATATGTCAATCCCAAGTTCACGGAACTCACCGGTTATACCCGGGAAGAAGCCCTGGGCCAGAACCCGCGGATTTTGAAATCGGGCAAAATCACGGAAGCGGAATATAGAAAAATGTGGGAAACCATAAAATCCGGTTCCGAATGGCGGGGGGAATTTTATAATCGAAAGAAGAACGGGGAATATTTCTGGGAAAGCGCCAAAATCGTCCCCATAAAGAATGAAAGCGGCGAAACAACTCATTATCTGGCGCTGAAAGAGGATATCACCGAACAAAAGCGGAACCAGGAGCATTTACTCAGAGTTCAATTCTCGATAGATCGAATAACGGAAATGCTTTTCTGGATAGATTCTCAAGGCCGGATTACCAATGTCAATGATTATGCTTTACAGGCAACGGGTTTTTCCCGTGATGAGCTTCTCACCATGCAGGTCTGGGAACTTGATATAAATGGCGCCGCCGAGTCTTGGCCCAAAGCCTGGCAACGTCTAAAAGAACAGGGAACCGTGGTTATGGAATCGGCTCTGCGCATTAAGAACGGGAATCCGATTCCAATTGAAATCAATGCGAATTATGTAGAATATGGTGATACCAAATATGGTTTCGTCTCAATCAGGGACATTTACTCACGGATTCAATCACAGGCGGCTCTGAAAGAAAGTGAAGAAAAATATCGCGGCATTGTAGAGAATTCGAATGATCTTATCATGCTGACCGAGCCCGACGGAATTATTCGTTATTTGAGTCCGCAATGTCGGAAGATCATCGGTTATAGTCCCGAAGAATTGGTTGGTACCAGGAAATGGTTGATTCATCCCGATGATACGGCCCGAGTAGAAGATGCTCACCGCAGGGCTCTCGCCGGCGAAACCGGCAACTGTCTGGAATATAAAATAATCACCGGGGACGGCGCCACGAAGCATGTATCACATTCGTGGTCGCCTATTTTTAAGGATAAAAATCTCGAAACAATAGTCAGCGTGGTTCGTGATATAACGCAATGGAAGAAGGATCAGGCCGCCTTGCAGGAAAGTCAACGGACGCTGGCAACGCTGATGAGCAATTTGCCGGGAATGGCCTACCGGTGCGCCAATGATGAAAAGCGGACCATGGAATTTGTCAGCGACGGCTGTTACGAATTGACCGGATACAAACCCAAAGATATTATCAATAATCCGGGACTCTCTTTCAATGATATTATTCATCCTGACGATCGGGATATGATCCGGAAGGAAATTGACAGGTCAATATATTCAAAAATGCCATTTCGCATACTTTATCGCATCATAACATCGGACAAGAAGGAAAAATGGGTCTGGGAGCAGGGTCAGGCGATTTGCAGTGAGGGGGGTGAAATCAACGCCTTTGAAGGTTTTATCACCGATATCAGCGACCGCATGAAAGCGGAAGAAGAGCTCCATAATGAACGAGGTCTTTTTATCGCCGGCCCGGTCGTGGTTTTCAAGTGGCGGAACGAACCGGAATATCCGACAGAATATGTCTCCCCGAATATAACAGCGGAATACGGCTATATGCCGGCCNATTTTCTCTCCCAAGAGATACATTATAGAGATATTCTGTATGCTGATGATAAAGCCAGAGTGATGGCGGAAGCCAGAGCTTTTGTGGAAAGCGGGGCGCCCTGGTACGAGCAGGAATATCGGGTGATTCATGCTCAGGGCGGATATCGCTGGGTCAAGGATTTTACGCGCATCGTCCGCGACAATCAGGGCAATATCAGTCATTTTCACTGCTATCTTCTTGATGTAACCGAACGCAAAAAGGCAGAAGAGATGCTGGCGGCGGAAACCAATCGTCTGACGGTTACGCTGCAGAGTATCGGTGACGGTGTGATTGCCTGCGATACCGAAGGAAGGATTGTTTTATTAAACAAGGTCTCGGAGGAACTTACCGGTTGGAGCAATATCGAAGCGGTGGGGCGAAATATCGAAGAAGTGTTTCATATCATAAACAGGATATCGAGAGAAGGATGCGAAAATCCGGCCCATAAGGTGCTGCAAAGTGGTGAACCGGTCGAACTGGCATCCGACATTCTGTTGTTATCGAAAGATGGTGCGGAAAAATTGCTTGCCGACAGTGTGGCGCCGATTAAAGACGAATCGGGCCGGATGATAGGAGCGGTACTGGTATTCCGCGATATTACGGAAAAGGAGAAAATTGAGGCGGAATTGGCCAAGGCCGAGAAACTGGATTCTCTCGGGATATTGGCCGGCGGGATTGCGCATGATTTCAACAATATCCTGACGGCCGTAACGGGCAATATATCGCTGGCGCTATCGCGGCTGGACGATAGTTCGGAAATGTACAAAAGATTGGCGGAGGCAGAAAAAGCGGCCATAAGAGCACAAGACCTGACACAACAATTATTGACTTTCGCCAAGGGCGGGACGCCCGTCAAAAAGTCGGTATCGATCGCCGAGTTAGTCCGGGAATCGGCCGAATTTGCCCTGCGAGGAGCCGATGTCTCCTGCGAATTTGATTTCGAAGAAGGATTATTACCGGTGGAAATTGACTCCGCGCAGATAAGCCGCGTCATAAGTAACCTGGTCATAAATGCCGATCAGGCGATGCCGGAAGGGGGCAAGATCACCATATCGGCTAATAATGTTTACGGTACCGATGAAAATCCATTACCGATAAGCGGCAATAAAGGCATAAAAATATCGATCCGGGACCGAGGCATAGGTATCCCTGATAATAATCTTCGAAAGATATTCGATCCTTTCTTCACGACTAAAGCAAAAGGTAACGGGCTGGGGCTGGCGACGACCTATTCCATAATAGCCAAGCACGACGGGTATATCGATGTGGAATCGACCCTGAACAGCGGAACCACTTTTCATATTTACTTGCCGGCCTGTGAAACCGGGAAGCAATTACCGAGTCCCGATAACGATGTCGCCATCCCCGGCCACGGAAAAATATTGATTATGGATGATGATGACGGGGTGCGGACAGTTGCTTCAATTGCCCTGGCCGAACTTGGGTATCAGATTGATCTGGCCGCTGACGGAATCGAAGCCGTCGCAAGATATAAAGAGGCAATGGAATCCGGAAACGGTTATGATGCTGTCATAATGGATTTGACAATTCCCGGGGGGATGGGAGGGATAGAGACCATAAAATTGCTCCGCGAACTTGATCCCGATATAAAGGCGATTGTCTCAAGCGGTTACTCCAATGCCCCGGTACTATCCGATTACCTGAAATACGGTTTTAAGGGATTTGCGCGAAAGCCATATCGGGTTCAGCAACTGAGCCGCATTTTGTATGAGGCCCTGCACAGCGATCTTTCCGACAGTCGGGCCCTTGATTTAAAAAATATCTCTATTTCTCCAAATAAGTAAGCTTCACCGCCCAGCATCAGCGGTGATACTGGCCTATAAATTTTTCCACTTCGGGTATTCCGCCCTGCAGTATAAGATAGCCGTCAAACGGCTCTCTTTCGGTAATCTCTCCGGCAATCGGCGCCAGCATCATTTCCTTTACTCGGGCGAGATCGGAAGTTTGCGCCAGGACCCAGCCCAATTTGACATAGGCCACCTCGGGGAGCATATTTTCGGCGGGAATAACTCCCAATTCCATCATATCGCGGCCGGTATCATAAACATACATCTGAACATATCCCCAGAGGGTCTGAACGGTCATATAGACGGCGATCCCCTTTTCGTGGGCCTTCTTCAGGGCGGGATAGAGCGGTTTATTCACATGGCCGAGACCGGTGCCGGCGATGACGATGCCTTTATATCCGTTATCGATGAGTGATTCAATAATATCGGGACGCATATTCGGATAGTAATAGACGATGGCCACCTTTTCCTCGAATACGGCTTTGACCGTGACATCCCGGTCATTGCGACGCCGTTTATAATCATCTTTTATGGGGATAACATGATCCGGTGTGACCATGGCGATGGGGACATCACCGATGGTTCTAAAGGTCGAGCGATAGGACGAATGCATTTTGCGGACTCGGGTCCCGCGATGCAAGAGATTATATTCATCGGAAGTCGGCCCGAACATACAAACCATCGTTTCCGCAATGTCGGAATGACCGGCGGTAAAAGTGGCGCAGCGAAGGTTGAAAGCGGCGTCGGACGACGGACGGTCGGAAGAGCGCTGAGAGCCGACCATGACGATAGGGACGGGGCTGTTCTGTACCATGAAGGAAAGAATGGCCGAAGTATGGTGCATCGTATCGGTGCCGTGCCCGATAACGATGCCGGAAGCCCCTTTTTCAATTTGGCGGCCGATTTCTTCGGAAAGGGCGATCCACTGCGCCGGACCCATATTTTCGGAAAAAACCCCGAACAATTTTATGGTTTCCAGGTTGCAGGTATCGGCCAATTCCGGTACGGCCCCGTAGAGTTCGCCCGGGGTAAAAGCGGGGATAACGGCCCCGGTGCGGTAATCAAGCCGCGAGGCAATTGTCCCTCCGGTCCCGAGGAGGGTCACATTGGGCTTCTCGGGGCTTCGGGGAAATTCTTTCTCGGGGATCTTGTAAATGGCTTCCTTATAACCGGTCTCAACAATCTTCTGAATGCGATCGGCCCGAATCCCTATATTGTAGCCGGACTTTAACTTAAGAACAATGTGATCGCCGTCGGCAGTCTCGGAACGGGGCAATATGACACCTTCAAAATCACCCCGATCGGTTTGCAGAACGACATTGGCCCATACCCGCCCCCCCAGCGATTGCAGGACTTCTTTGGCTCGTCCTTTATAACCTTTCAACGATGTATCATTCATTTCTTTCTCTACTTTCTCAAGTTTCAGGTCAAGGAAAGCGGAAAGCGGCCATATGTCAAGAGGAGATATTACCGGACATAAATAGTTTGCTGTTGGGAAGTGAATTTATTAGATTCTTACCCGATAATTTAGCCAGATAAATACCCCTCCCGTAATTCGGGTGGGGCTTTTGTGCTTGGAGGAAATAGACTCTGAATGGAAAGTAAAAAGGAAACCTATTCCGATTATAAGGCGCTCATAAAGCGCAGGTTTTCCGAGACAGCGTCTTTCCGAAAACTTGTCGAAAGACTAAGCCAGGAAAATGATGGACGAATAACGATCAGTGGATTGGCCGGTTCATCGGCGGCACTTCTGGTGGCTAATCTGATAGATGAGACTTCACGGCTTATTTTGGCAGTCACCAACGAAGTCGAGGAAGCGAATAATCTTTTTGACGATTTGAATTTTCTTCTGGGCGAGAAAGATGTGGTTCTCTTTCCCCCGCGAATGATCCCCCCATACGAATTTCGCACCCCGACGGCGGAAATTATCGGGCAAAGGCTATATGCTCTGTCCCGTTTGGTGAAGGGAGAGACGAAAATCCTGGTAGCTTCGCTCGAGGCGCTGATGGAGCCGACCGTGGCTCGGAAGGACTTTGAGCGCGGGAGTTTGATGCTGAAGGTCGATCAAGAAATGGAAATTGATCGCTTGGCCGAGAAGTTGATAGAGATGGGTTTTCAGAGGGTCCCCCTGGTGGAGGAAGTGGGTGATTTTGCTCTTCGAGGGGGTTTGATTGACTTTTTTTCGCCCGGTTTTGAGGGGCCAATTAGGCTGGAGTTTTACGGTGACATTATTGAAACAATTCGTGAATTCGATGTCGCGAGCCAGAGGACGACCGGAAAATTGGAGGAAGTCACCTTATTGCCAAAACGCGAAGTTCCCATTACGTTCAAAACCCTCGAGTCATATCTGAGCCGGCTGAACGAAAAGGACGGTGATTTCATCCGGGCCCGTTATCTTAATGATCCGGAACTTCCCGGGCTGGAATGGCTGGCGATTCCTTTTGGGCTGGAATACGGATCGCTTATGGACTATCTCAACAAGGATCGGATCATTGTTATTGCCAATGATGTCGCGAGCCTTGAGGCCACAGCCGATGAAATAAAGAAAACAGGAGAACGTCACCGGGAGAGGATCCGGGAACGTCTGGACGGAGCCCCTCCGGTTGAAAATTATTATGGTAATGCAATAAGGTTTTTCTCCTATCGCGATCAGGTCCCCGGAATTAAAATTCTTCCTTTTGGCAACCGGGATAGTGCCATTGATTTTCACTGCCGGGAGCATCCTGCAATCGGCTCCCGGTTGGATCTGCTGGCGGATACCATCGAGAACTTCCGGAAGGAGCAGGTGAAATTTTTCATTGCTACCGATAATGCCGGGCAGGCGTCGCGATTGGGCGAATTGTTATCGGAAAAAATTCCGCAGGCAGGGCCGATTCCGATCGAAGTAGCGCTTTTAAAAGGCGGATTCGTGTCGCGCGAGAACCGCCTGGCGATCCTTACCGATCATCAAATATTCGGCAAGTATTATCGGCGCACCAGACGAAAGAAATTCAGGGAGGGCGTGGCGCTGCAGAGCTACACGAGTTTGGTGAACGGCGATTTCGTGGTGCATGAAGACTTCGGGATTGCCCGTTATGCCGGGCTCAAGACGATTCAGATCGACGGCAAGGAGCGTGACTGCCTTCACTTAATTTATGCCGAGGGGGGGAAGCTGTATGTCCCGATTGAGGAATTCAATCGCGTGGGCAAATATGCGGGAAAAGATGCGGCGCCGAAACTATCGGTTTTGGGCGGAACCGGCTGGGACAAGATAAAGGCGCGGACCAAGAAGGCGATTGCCGATATGGCCGCCGATTTGATAAAAATATATGCCGAAAGGAAGACGCGTCCCGGATTTGGATTCGGTCCCGACACGACCTGGATGAAGCAGCTAGAAGCGTCTTTCATTTATGATGAAACGCCGGATCAATTGAAGGCGATTGAAGTCATAAAGACGGATATGCAGAAAGTCACCCCGATGGATCGGCTGATATGCGGTGACGTCGGCTATGGCAAGACGGAGGTGGCGGTACGGGCGGCCTTCAAGGCGGTAGAGGCGGGAAAACAGGTGGCGGTTCTGGTTCCAACGACAATTCTGGCTCAGCAGCATTTAAATACTTTTTCTCAGCGTCTGGCAGATTTTCCGGTTCGGGTAGAGATGCTGTCGCGGTTTCGGAACCGCAAGGAACAGCTGGAAATTGTGAGGAAATTAGGCGAGGGGAAAGTCGATGTTGTCATCGGGACTCACCGGCTGCTTTCCAAAGATGTCAAATTTGCCGATTTAGGGCTTCTTGTCATAGACGAGGAACAGCGATTTGGAGTGAAGCATAAGGAGTCACTCCGGAAGTTGCGGGCAACTGTCGATACAATTGCCATGACGGCCACGCCGATTCCGAGGACTCTGCAAATGTCCCTAATGGGGGCGAGGGATATGTCGCTAATCAATACGTCACCCAAGGATCGCCTGCCCATTATTACGGAAATAAGTGAATTTGAACCAGAGGTCATATCCGAAGCGATTTTGAGGGAGATCGATCGCGGCGGGCAAGTATTTTTTGTTCATAACCGGGTTCAGACCATTGAATCGATGTACCGCTATTTGAAAAAGATTGTGCCGCAGGTTGAAATAGCGGTGGCGCACGGGCAAATGCACGAACGTTCCCTGGAAGGGATCATGCTGGCCTTTTTATCAGGTCGATTTCAAGTTTTGCTTTCAACCTCGATTATCGAATCCGGGCTTGATATTCCCTCGGTGAACACCATAATCATTAATCGCGCCGATCGTTTCGGTCTGGCGCAATTGTATCAGCTCCGGGGACGGGTGGGACGTTCCTCGGTGCGTGCCTATGCGTATCTCTTGACGCCTCCGTATCGGCTCTTGAGTGAGGATGCCCGCAAACGTTTGCGGGCCATTGAGGCTCATGCCGATCTGGGCAGTGGTTTTGCGCTGGCGATGAAGGATTTGGAGATTCGGGGCGCCGGAAATATTTTGGGGGCGGAACAATCGGGATTCATCGAAGAAGTCGGATTCGATTTGTACACCAAATTGCTGGAACAGGCCGTCGCCGAACTGAAAGGGGAGACGGTGGTTTCGGCGCCCGATACCAGGTTGGAAAGCGATATCGATATGTCGATCCCCGATTTTTATATCAATATCAATCAGCAGAAGGTTGAGATTTATCAGAAAATCGCCGGGGCCAGGACCTTGCAGGAAATCGAAAATATCCGCGATGATGTCGAGGATCGCTACGGACATCTTCCTGAGGAAACGGCCAATCTGTTTGAAGCCGCGGCGGTAAGAATTTCGGCCTGGGCTCAGGAAATAGAAAAAGTGCGTTTACGCGGCGGGCGGGTGGAACTTCAATTTAAGGGCGGGCGAAAATTCGACCGCAAAGGGATTGAAGGCTGGCGCCGAGCAGTGGAGTTTCCAATGGAATTCTCGCTTGGAGGGAATCCCACAATTAAGATAGAATTGGGACAGACTCCGAAACGGCAGCACCTGGCCTATTTGCGGGCAGTTCTGAATCGCATTTGACGTAAGTCAAAATTGAATCCGGAAAATTTATATGCATAAAAAAGGGCGGATGGCAACATCCGCCCGAAAGAATTTCCCCGCAAAAAACTAGCGCTTCTCTTCTTTTTCCACCTTAACTTCAATTTTTTTCTTTCCATCGGGTTCGGTTGTTACGGTCACCTCCGGGTTGGAAATCCCCTGACCGGCAAGTCTGTCTTTGACTTCCTGAATAATCTGGGCATCGGTTTTGCCTTCCGTTTCAACCTTGACCTGTATCGGGAGAGGAACCGCGATATTAGAAGAATTACTGTCGGTAGTACTAATAATCAACTTTTCCTGCTGGACAGTATCCCCTGCCTGACGGGAGAGATTAACATCGATTTTGCGTTCGCCGGATGCGTCGGTTGTAACGGATACATTCGCCTGATAACCGGCGTCATTCAATTTTTGTATAATTTCACTCTCGATTTCAGCGTCGCTCTTGCCGGTGGCGTCGACTTCAATCTTTCGCTGGCTCTCGACAACCTGAGCATAGAGACTCCCGGAAACCCGCCGGGTGACAGGACTGATTATAGATTCCGATTGAATGCCGGTCAGTTTTCGAAAGGCGATCTCGGCTTCCCGGGCGGCCTGACGGGTCGGCAGGCCGGAGATTTCGAAATTATCGCCGGCACTGGCAAGTTTAATGTTATCATAACCGATGACGCCCAGAATTGCTGTTAAATGGCTCGGCACCTGATTGCTGATACTGCTGGCGTTAGTGAAAGATACCGTATATCCGACGGTGCGGGTATAAGGCAAGGGTACGAGCACGGCGAAAAGTAGAACTACAATTGCCAAGCCGAATCCGGCGGCGAGGCGGGGACGATGGCTGATACCGGAAGTAATTCGTGACATAATGGTATTCTCCCTTAAAGATATTTGCTTGATGGAATTTTCAACCTTCGAGCGCAACGACGAGATTGATGTCGCGTTCGAAGGCTGTTGGTTTCGTTCATAATGCAGGGCAGATTCCAATATTCGAGAGGCGCGGGCTTCAAGGGCGCAGGACGGACAGGTTTTCAGGTGCCTGATAAGTTCCAGTTCGCCGTCATGGTTCTGGTCATTCAGCAGTCGCCGAGCTTTCCGGCAATTCATATCCATCCTCCCTTGCTAAATCGTTTGAACCTTGCGGAATCAGCGGGATGAGAGCTTTCCGCATCTTCTGTCTGGCCCGACTCAACCGGGCCTTAATAGTTCCCTCCGGTGCAACGAAGAGTTCTGCCAGTTCTCCGATGGACCAGTCTTCCAACTCATACAATACAATCAGGGCGCGCTCTTCATGTTTCAATGCAGACAGGGCGATTTTCAGATACCGGCGCGCGGCATATCTCTCCGACGGATCATGGGCCGGCGGTTCGGACCTTTCAAGTATATCCGACCCGGCGGATCGCCACCAGGAGGCCCGTCGATAATTTCTATAGCGGTTAACCACGATCCGGTAAAACCATGGTTTGAAGGCGGCGTCCTCGCGGAGAGTATCAAGTTTCGCGAGGGCCGTCATGATAGATTCCAGATAGAGATCGTCGCCGTCATCACGGTTACCGGCCAGCCGCCGACAGAAATTTTCGGCTTTGCTGTGGACCGGTTCCAGAAGCTTCCAGAACTTATCGCAATCTACCTGCATCTATTCCTCTGACACATTATAAGCCAATTCGGTTGCATTTAAAATGATTGAATCGGCACCTTGCCATCGGCACGGGGCAAATAAGGGATAAGTAATTGAATTCGTTACGATTACAAGTAAGAATTGGCTTCTGTCGGGCTTTTGTTATATTACATTTCAGTAGTGCAGGATCGATTTGATTCGGCTTTACCTGATATGCGTATTAAATGAAGCTGATTTATGGATTGAAATAGAGGCCCGAATCGACTTTGGGCAAATATTGAAAGGATGGCACAATATGATCAGTCGGATCTGGCATGGATGGACCACATTCGCCAACGCGGACAAATATGAGGAGCTTCTCAAAGAGGAGATATTTGTTGGAATAAAAAATAGAAAGATTCAGGGGTTCCGAAGTATTCAGTTACTTCGCCGGGAAATTGAAAAGGAAGTTGAA
This sequence comes from Candidatus Zixiibacteriota bacterium, assembly GCA_900498245.1. Classification (NCBI taxonomy): domain Bacteria; kingdom Pseudomonadati; phylum Candidatus Zixiibacteriota; species Candidatus Zixiibacteriota bacterium. The sequence goes on along the minus strand of LS998015.1, from coordinate 2,938,551 downwards.
TTCGTGACCATTATGGAGTTTGATTCGGCGGCGGCGGTCCGCGAGTTTGCAGGCGAGGATTACGAGACGGCTGTTGTTCCCGAGAAGGCGCGAAAGATACTTTCGCGATTTGACGCCCGCTCGCAACATTATGAGATCAGAGCGTAGAGGCAAGCGACTTTCACTCCTGTAAGGCGACGGGGGATTCTGGATGAATTCGCCATAAAAGAATATTTTTCGGAGGCGGAAAAAAACTTTTTCAATGCCTTGACAAGGGATTGAGAATCAATATATTAGTGTTTCTGATCGCGGGGTGGAGCAGTCCGGTAGCTCGTCGGGCTCATAACCCGAAGGTCGGCGGTTCAAATCCGCCCCCCGCTACCATATAAAATCCCAATTTTTCAACAGATAGTGAAATTTGATTGATTTTGGGGCCCGTCCTGCTGATATAAGGGGATTTGAAAAAGGTGGCGGAAAACATTATAATTCATCAAAAACAACCTATACTCAGGACTATGTGTCTGTAAATTCAATTCGTGGAAAAAAGGAAATGAATATTAGCAACAATATCCTTCAAGCCATTGGAAATACATCAATGGTTCAATTACAGCGTGTTGTGCCGACCGGGTGCGGAAAAATATTTGTCAAACTCGAATGGGAAAATCCGACCGGAAGCATGAAGGATCGGACGGCTCAGGCGATGATTGCCCGGGCGGAGGAGGACGGCCGTTTGAAGTCGGGGGATACAATTGTGGAATACACCGGCGGCAGTACCGGGATATCATTGGCTTTAGTTTGTGTCGCCAAGGGTTATCATCTTCATATTGTCACTTCCGACGCTTTTAGTAAAGAAAAATTGAAACATATGTCCGCATTAGGGGCAGAGCTGACCATGGTTCCCAGTGAGGGGGGATTAACCACCAAGAAATTGATTCTGGACATGATTGAAGCGGCGAGGGAGATCAGCAAGAAGTCGCATACTTTCTGGACCAATCAATTAAGTAATTTCGACAGCATTGCCGGTTACTATCCCCTGGCCGAAGAGATATGGAACCAAACGGAGAGAAGAGTCGACGCTTTCGTGCAGTGTGTCGGGACGGCGGCTTCATTGCGAGGGGTGGCGACAGTATTAAAACAGCATAATCAGAAAATTAGGATAGCGGCGGTAGAGCCGGCTGAATCTTCGGTGCTATCCGGCGGTCAGGCGGGGCCACATAAGATTGAAGGAGTCGGCATAGGATACACTCCGCCGCTCTGGGAACCGAAGTTAATCGACGAGATTATTGCAGTTAAGACCGATGAAGCAAAAGCGATGGCCAGACGTTTGGCGCGGGAAGAAGGTCTTTTCGCGGGGACATCTTCAGGCGCCAATGTCATTGCGGCCATTCAGTTGGCGGAAAAGCTCGGACCGGATGCCAGAGTAGTCACGCTTGTGGTCGATTCGGGATTGAAGTATCTGAGTACGGATGTTTATAGGGCATAAGCGCCTTTCACTGCAGCCGAATTGATTGCGGCCGGATAGGTATATCGCTTGAGTTTATTTATAATTGCCGGCATCAACAGCGTCAGTCAAATAAAAATATAGTTTCCGGAATTAGCCCATAATATTCTTATTCCTCTTCAAAGGAATGTTTTAAAACCCTTTTTGGCGTATATTTTCTATAAATTTGGGGATAATTGCGCGATTTGAGAGAATTGCGACAGCGGTGATCGGGTTGTTTGTACCGGGTTAATGGAGTCCAGCAATAATGGCCTTTCGTCCATATAAGATATTATGGGGTGGTGCAGTGGCGCTTTTGCACCGAAGCCGACGAATCGATTGGATTGACATCCTCCTAATCCTGGCTTTTTTGGGCCTGGTGTACGGTGTCATCGGCCTCGCCCAGCGCTGGACCGGGCAGTTACGGCCGGCCATCGAAATTGACCTGTCGCCATCGGCGCTTCCCAAATATACTTTATTCTCCCTGTCTCGGGGACTCATTGCTTACGGTCTTTCGCTGGCTTTTACGCTGGTTTACGGTTACTGGGCGGCCCATGATTCCGCGGCGCGTCGTATCCTGATACCGCTTCTTGATATCCTGCAGAGTATTCCGGTGCTGGGCTTCATGCCGGGCCTGATTATCGCCCTGGCGGCCCTTTTCCCCCATTCCAATTTTGGCTTGGAACTGGCATCGGTCATCATGATTTTCACCGGGCAGGTCTGGAATATGACATTCAGTTTCTATCATTCCCTAAGATCAGTACCGAAGGATCAATTGGAGGCGGCGGCCATTTATGGTTTCAATTGGAGGCAGAGATTGAGATGGGTAGAACTTCCCTTTTCGACCATGAGCCTGGTTTGGAACAGTATGATGAGCATGGCGGGGGGATGGTTCTTCCTGATGATCAACGAGGCGTTTGTTCTTGGCAATCATGATTTTCGTCTTCCTGGACTCGGTTCGTACATGAGTGTCGCCGTGGCCAGGGGTGATGGGCACGCCATGATTCTGGCGATATTATCGATGATACTAATGATAGTTTTTCTGGACCAGATATTATGGCGCCCGGTGGTCGCGTGGGCGCAAAAATTCAAAGTAGAAGAGGGGGGACAGGGGGAGCAAGTATCATCGTGGTTTCTAAATTGGCTGCGACGTTCCCAATTGCTCCGGTGGCTGGAAGAAGCGGGTGAGAAATTCAGATCATTTGTCAAGAGCGGCAAAGGAGGAAAGAAACTGGTGCCTGTCACGAACGGAGGCATGAAGCCTAAAACGACACATAGAGTTTCACTTCTTTTAATTGCCGTCATGGTCATAGCCATGATACTGGGGGCGTGGAGATTATTTCATATTCTCGCCGGAGAATCTTTACAGGGCTGGGTGAGAGTGACTATGGACGGAGGGATGACCTTGGGGCGGGTGCTGATGTCAACTATTGCGGGAACAATTTGGGCGCTTCCGCTGGGACTGGGTATCGGTCTGTCTCCGAGGGCTTCGCGCCTATTTCAGCCAGTCGTGCAGATATTGGCTTCATTTCCCGCGCCGATGCTTTTCCCGGCGGTCATTGCGTTGCTGGCTCTACTAAAGATCAGTCTCGGTTGGGGCAGTATCGTCCTAATGCTTTTGGGCACGCAATGGTATATATTGTTCAATGTGATTGCCGGGGCGATGGCTATCCCGGCCGACTTGAGAGAGGCGGCAAGAAGCTTTCAAATTGCAGGATGGAGAAAATTCACCAAAATATATTTTCCGGCGGTTTTCCCCTATCTGGTGACTGGCTGGGTGACAGCGGCCGGCGGAGCTTGGAATGCCAGTATTGTGGCGGAGTTTGTGACCTACAAGGGGAGAGTTATGGCCACTTCGGGCCTGGGAGCAAGGATAAGTCAGGCGGCGGCCTCGGCCAATTTCCCGGACCTGGCGGCATCAATACTGATTATGTCAATTTTTGTAGTGACATTTAATCGTTCTGTTTGGCGACGCCTTTATCTGATGGCGGAAGAAAGATTTTCAGTCGGCACATAGCGGTCGAGGTGAAGAATATGCAGAATCAGAATGAAATTTCAATAAGTGCCCGGGCGCTCTGTGAAATAAGAAACGTGACACATCAATTTGCGCTGCCGAACGGAAACACTTTTAAGGTTTTAGAGGACATCAGTTTTGCGGTCCGGCCGAATGAAATATTGGCGCTTCTGGGCCCGTCAGGATGCGGAAAATCAACTATTCTTAGAATTCTGGCAGGAATACTAAAACCCCTTGAAGGAGAAGTGTATTATCGAGCTGAGAGATTAAGAGGACTCAATCAGCATTTGGCCATGGTATTTCAGAGTTTTGCCCTGTATCCCTGGATGACAGTGGTGGATAATATTCGCATTGCCCTGAAAGCGCGCGGGATTGATGCGGCCGAAATAGAGCGGAGAGTCGAGAAGGTGATAGCGACAGTCGGATTGAACGGATTTGAAGGGGCTTATCCGCGGGAACTCTCAGGCGGGATGAAACAGCGGGTCGGCATCGCGCGGGCTTTATCGGTTGATCCCGAAATTCTATTCATGGATGAACCGTTCAGTCAGGTGGATGCTCTTACGGCAGAGAGTCTTCGCGCCGAAGTTGTCGATATCTGGTCGCTTGAGGATCAAAATCCCAGTTCGATAGTAATGGTCAGTCATGATATCAAGGAAGTTATTAATATGGCGGATCGAATCGTGGTCCTGGGAACGCGTCCCGCGAAGGTCCGCACGATTATAGAAAATGCCCTGCCGCGGCCGAGAGATTATAGATCGCCGGAATTTTTAAAAATGGTCGACCGGGTACATGACATTATATCAGGAGGAGAGCTCCCGGATGTTCCTGTGGCAGAACCAGCCGGTCTTTCGAGGATTATTCCTCTCCCTCCGGCCAAAGGGAGCGAAATCGTCGGTTTGCTGGAATATCTGGATGCCCGCGGCGGCCGAGATGATTTGTTCAATATCGCTTCCGACACCAATCAACCGTTCGGACGAATAATCTCGGTGGTGAAAGCCGCGGAACTTCTGGATCTGGTAGATACTCCCCGGAGCATGGTGATTCTTGAGTCCCTGGGGATGAGATTCGTGAGGGGCGATGCCGCCGAACGAAAACGAATTTGGCGGGAACGACTTCTTAATATGACAATCTTTCATAATGTCTATAATCAGTTAAAGCGAAAAGGAAATCATCGGCTGGATAAAGAGGAAGTAATAGAGGTTTTGGTTATTTATATGCCCCAGGAAAATCATGAGGAGCAATTTGAGACCATCATCGGATGGGGCCGCTACGCCGATTTGTTCGCTTATGATGAAGATGAACAACGGCTGTATTTGGATGAGGAAGAGAATACCGGGGAGAACTAACAAGCATCGTCCGATCTTTTTGCCGGAGAGGACTCAATTTTTGGAGCCGCCAATAGTCTGTCAAACGTTTTGGGGACTGTAAGTGCTTGTCAAGCAATGAAATCGCCATCCCTGTCTGATCATCAGGGAACTGTCCCGAATATTATCTTTAAACCTAAAGTACTCAAGACTTGCCTCAGGATCATCCGCGAACAAATAGTCATTGCCGGGTCGATTTAATTTATTTATTTTTCGATTGGGAAAGCGACTAATCTGCTCTTCATGAATTTCGGAAGTCTTATTTGGGGAATTTAAAAGGACATCATGAGACAGCAATAAAACTGTACTAAAGAGATATGGATACTGAAATAGGACATTTCAAAATAATCAGGCGTCTTGGCGCCGGTGGTATGGGTGAAGTCTATCTGGCCCAGGATACTAAACTGCACCGCCAGGTAGTCCTCAAATTCATGTCAGAGCGATTTAGCCGTGACGCTATAGTGCGCAAGCAATTTGCCGATGAGGCCAGAAAGGCGGCGGCGCTCAATCATCCCAATATCGTCACTATTTATGAAGTTGGAGAATATAAGGATCTTCCTTTTATCGCAATGGAATATATCGATGGTCCTTCGTTAAGAGATATGATTATTAAGGACAGATTGCCTTATGAAAGGACGATTGAAATTGCCGTTCAAATCTGCCGCGGGTTAGAGGAGGCGCATTCGTCCGGATTGATTCATCGGGATATCAAGCCATCAAATATTCAGTTGGACGAAAAGGGGCGGGTCAAGATTCTTGATTTTGGACTGGCCCGGGCAGACGATGAAAAGAAGACGGATGAAACGAGTGTGACAACAGGCACGATCAGTTACATGTCCCCGGAGCAAATACGAGGCGAGCCGCTTAAGCCGGCATCGGATCTATTTTCTTTCGGGACGGTCCTATATCAGATGCTGTCCGGGGAACTTCCATTTTGCGGGGAATATGAAGCGGCGATTGTTTTTGCCATTGTGAATGAAGTCCCGCGGCCGTTGAAAGAACTCTGCCCGGATGCTCCGTCAGATTTGATTTTCATCGTGGAAAAGCTGCTAAAGAAGAATGTGAATGAAAGATATCAGAGCGCCGGCGAGGTGGGCACCGATTTGGAGAAATGTCTTCATGCCAAAACCGGCCTAGAAAGCAAAAGGCCGTCGTTGCCGAAGCGAGCCGTTTATTGGATCTCACTGATACTCATTTCAATCCTGGCGGCGCTGTTATTAAGAAATATTACCTATAGGTCGGGAGCCCCGGCTGTGCCGCGAAAAATGGTGGCCATACTTCCCTTTGAGAATCTGGGGCCTCCGGAAGAGGGATATTTTGCCGAGGGGATGACCGACGCCATTACCACCAATTTGGCCCGGCATCAGGAATTGGGAGTGATATCTCGAGCCAGCGCCGCGCTCTATCGTGACAGTCATAAAAAAACGCGGGAAATTGGCGTAGAACTGGGCGTTGATTATTTATTAACGGGGACGATTTTCTGGGACAAATCCGGCGGAGCGGATCGGATTCGTATTAATGCCAGTCTAATTAAAGCCGACAAAGACCAATACCTATGGGCCCAGATTTATGAACCGCCGATAAATGAGATATTTACTCTTCAGACGAAGATATCGGACGATATCCTGCAAATCCTGGCACCGACAAGCAGTTGGTCCCATTTGGCCGGAGAGATGCCGGAGCCGACAAAGAATCTTGAGGCTTACGATTTATATCTCAGGGGCAATGAATATTTCAATAAAACCTGGGATAGGAATGATATCGAAAACGCGATTCGTCTCTATCAGGAGGCGATTCATCAGGACACAAATTTTGCACTGGCCTATGCCATGTTGGCCCGGGGACATGCCAGCATGTATTGGGAATATTTTGACCGGAGTGACAATAGAAGGAATCTGGCGCAACTTGCTGCGGACAGAGCATTAACGCTTGCCCCCGATCTCGTGGAAGGGCACCTGGCGAAGGGGTATTATTATTATCACTGCCATCTGGATTATAAACTGGCACTTGAAGAATTCGAATTAGCTCTAAAAAATCAGCCCAATAGTAGTGATCTTTATAATGCCATAGGTGCGGTTCAGAGACGAGAAGGAAACCTGCAACAGTCCGTCCAGAATTTCACGAAAGCATTGGAACTTGATCCCCGTTCGCATCAGAAGGCCTTCGATGTCGGATTGTGCTATGGAATGATGCGGCAATATCAAAAAGCGGCCGATTATCTCGACCGGGCCGTCATGCTGGCTCCTGACTGGCCCCTGGCATATATATATAAAGCATGGCTGAAAGTTATTGACAAAGGCGATGTTCCCGAGGCGAAAAATATTTTGCGGGAGGCTTCGGGGCGGGTCAATCTCTCCGGCAATAAATATTACTGGTGGCTGTTGCGGATAATTGAGCCCGATTTTCGAAAGGCTGAAAAAATGATTTCGCCCGGTTCGGATACCGCTGCCTATTATTTGCAGGTTGCGCAATTCAATCGTTTTCTCGGAAAGAAGGAAATTGAGAGATCATATTCCGATTCGGCTTTGAAGATTCTCCAACGGCAGCTGCCGGGGCGAAACGGTAATGCTCGAATTGAAAGTTATTTGGGTCTTGCTTATGCGGGACTGCGGTTCAAAGATAGCGCCCTGCTACATGGGGAAGCGGCTGTAAAGTTGCTGCCATCCTCGCAGGAGGCATTCGATGCCCCATTCTGGGTGGTAAATCTGGCGGAGATAATGACCATATTCGGTGAGGATGACGCGGCCGTGGAGCAGCTGAGATTTCTGATTTCGATCCCGGGCTTTGTTTCGCCGGCCTATTTAAAAATCGATCCCGTATGGAAAGGTCTGAAAAATAATATTGAGTTCCAAAAGCTACTCAATCCTCAATAGAATCGTGATTTGGAGATCAAGAAAACGGGAGTGTATCCCGGGGATTGTCAGGTGACTTCATTATTCATCAATTTCGATTTTTAAGCCGTACCGGGCAATCTTGTCTTTGAGACCTTTGCGAGTTAAGCCGAGAAGCCTGGAAGATTTCAGGATGTTTCCCTTATTTTCCCTCAGCGTCGACAGAATAATATCTTTTTCCACTTTTTCGACCGCCTCCCTCAATACTCCTTGATATTCGTGTGACTCCGCCGCCGTGCCGGCGCGGCTCAGAATTTCCGGAGAAAAATCGCAAATATCAATTTCGCCGCCCCGGTCGTTGATGACCGCGGCCCGTTCGATTTCATTTTCCAATTGACGGATATTGCCCGGCCATTGATAATTGGAAAGGAGATTGAGCGCTGCCGGAGTGACAGACAGATCGCCAGTTCCCAGTTTGACTTGCAGTTGCCGCAGGAAATAGTGAACAAGAAGCGGAATATCTTCGCGTCTCTGGTTCAAGGACGGCAATTCAATTATGAAAGTATTAAGGCGATAAAACAAATCTTCCCGGAATGTCCCCTTTTTTATTTCTTCGCGAAGATCCCGATTAGTGGCGGAAATGACGCGGACATCGACAAATTCGGTTTTAGCCGCACCCACGGGTCGTATTTCGCCCGTCTCAATCACTCTCAGAATAGCCACTTGAGTCGGTAATGGGGCCTCGCCGATTTCATCAAGAAAAATAGTTCCGCCACTGGCTTCCCGGAATAGCCCGGGACGATCCCGATCGGCGCCCGTAAACGCCCCTTTGACATATCCAAACAGTTCCGCCTCAAGCAATGATTCCGTTTTGATGCCACAGTTTTTTACCACAAACGGTTTGCGGCCGCGAGGGCTGCTGTGATGAATGGCTCGGGCAATGAGTTCTTTGCCGGTTCCGGTAGCGCCAATGATGAGAAGGGGAGAATCATTGGAAGCCACTTTCGATGCCAGAGTTAGGACCCTTTTGATGGCCGGCGAATTGCCGATAATGTTTTCAAATGAAAAGTGCGCATCCAATTCGGCCTTCAGGCTGATATTTTCGTCATGCAATTTTTTCTGGGAAATCTCCAGCAATTTGTTTTTCTGTGCCAGCTCGTCGAGGAGCAGGGCATTGCTCAGAATTTGCGCAGATTGCGACACGATGATGCCGACCAGGCGGCACTGATCCTCCGTAAACGGCCCTCGTTCCTGATTACGGACCAAGGCCGTAAGACCGATAGTTTCGCCGCGTACCACCATGGGGGAACAGATTATTGATTTGAATTTGCCATTTTCGGATGACAGGCCGCCGAACCGTTCGTCGGCATCGAGATTGTCAATCTTTAGTAATCGGTTATTCTTCAAAACCCATCCGGTGATAAGACTGCTGATTTTGTAAGGGAAATCTTCGGTCTGTGATGCCTGACGCCGGATCACAGTTATGAGGTCAGAATCCTCCGCCGGTGAAATAAGATTTATGACACCCTGTCCGGCGTCTGTCAGAGAGATTAATTCATCGATGATTATCGACATAATATGATTGGTTTCCCGGACCCGGCAGATTCGATCTAACACCCGATTGATATCTTTAAGTTCCTGCAGGGCGGATTGCACCGCATCCAAACGATTATCTTCTGGCATGATAAACTCCCCGAAGAAGCCTTAATCATTTTAAATATAAATAAGCAGGTTTTGAAGTCAAGACCTCCGGCGGTGGATAATTGCTATCCAATCAGTTATAGTTCCGACCCTCGAATTAGTGCCTGGCTACTGCGAAAGATGCGATCTTGACAGGGACCTCTGTTGCGCCGCAGTAAGTTATAGATAATTATTTCCGTATAAATCCATCGGGCATTTCAATTGCATATGAGACGGGCGAATGACCCAATAAACAATTTAAATCCAATTAATGAGGAGGAGAAGGCATGAAGATAAAATGGAGAGAGTCTAATTAGGAGTTCAAAAATCATAATTATGGAGAAATTAATATGAAGACGATCATTCTAATTGTTACTGCTCTGGCCCTATTGGGATTGTCTTTTGTCGGGTGCCAAAAATCATTGGAGCCCGCTCCCTACGAGACACCTGCCAGCGGGAATTTTGAACAGGAAATGTCAACACTTCAAAGCTCGGCATGCCCGGTTCCGCCGTGCCAGGCACCGTCGCCGACAGTGACGGTTAATCTGGGCGATAATAACTTGCAATTCTGGCCTTACACCGGAAATGATTTTTCCGGAACGGCCCAGGATCCGATCAACTTAATATTTTTCGGGAAAGCCGATCCGCGTGATATCAGAACGGCGTTAATGGCCCTTCCGGGGGACAGGACGTCGTTTGGGTATCCGCCGATGCCACCATTCAATTCGACCTGGGACGATGCCATTGGCGATGTTCAAACCGGATATGGCGAACCTGACGGATGGAGCGGAGGATGCATACAACTGGCATGCGGCGAATATGGCCCAATCAGGTTTCATATCCGGCTGTTTAAAATGGGAAAATGGACGGTGGCCAACGCCCATTTTGAAGTTAATATACCCGGTACTTCCGACCATCAGGTCCTCAGTTGGGAGGCGGCCGAACAGTTGGTGATAGTTGATTTCATGAGAAGCGGTTTGCTGGATCCGGAAATGCCGATGGTTCCGACCGCACTCATAAATGATTCCCCCTGGCGCACGATACCGTCAATTATCTATAACGGTTTGCCGGCTGAGGTCAGGGGTTTCATTGGAGGACCAATCGGGGATGTCACCGAGGATGTTCCCATCGGAACCGACGGCCATGCCATGATACTCAATCTGGCGGCAAAGGCCGCGGCCGTCCCGGGGGTAAGAGTCCAGGATTTTGTCATTAATTACAATATCGTTGCCCCCAAACCGTTCTGTTCATCGGGACCATACGATTATGTTTATATCACCGGGCCGGTTCATTTGGTACAAACGACAGAAATTCAGGAGACGGGGACATATAAGATGTCGTTCCGGGCCACCGGCAATCTGGTGGTGGTGCCGGTGAATCCAATGAACGGAGAAGCGATTGGGGCGCCAATGACGGCGCAGATCGCCGAAGAACACGGGGCGATGTTTATGGATCAATACTGGTCGGCATCGAGCAGTAAATATCAGAAACTGGGATCACTTGGTGAACCGGGCGGGGGGCAGCTATTTGCGAGGCTCCTGATCCGCTCCAACGGACTAAATGGTTTTCAGCAATCAATCCGCTGTGCCGGAGAACAGTGGCGGCAGGCGGAGACAGCGACTGAGGTTTCGGGATTGACTTCTGTCTCCGCGAATAGATGACAAAACGAAATCCGGCCGGAAAACGGGGGGCTTTCCGGCCGACGGGAAGGATTGGAGGGTCAATTATGAGGATTCAATTTTTAAGATGGTTGGGGGTGGCAGTCGTTTTGGCGGTATATTTGACGCCAGACAGCGGTTTTGCCCAATCGGGATGGCTTAAGTTCCGACCCGGTTCCGGAGTTACGTTGGAAAGTTACAAGGGGGATTTCAAACATCTGACCGGGATTTCTTTCATGACTTCGGTCTGGTTCCTGTCGGGGGAATTTAAAATGGCACGTGATCTTTATTTTGCTGTCGAAGTACCTTTTTCCCATTTTGATGCCAAGAGCGAATATGATTTCACGGCCGAAAATCTCCTGGGGAATCCCTATTTCGGAATTCGCTATGAGAAAGAGACGAGCGGTGGCATTTTCCGCGCCGGGACTAGGCTACCGCTCATCAGTCCCGAAAGCACGAAAGATTATGCCATGTACTACGGCATGATGACGACTCTGGACAGGTTTGAATCATTTGTCCCGGAACTGTTCACGTTAAGCGCCGTGGGGGGGTATAAATATATGTCTCCCGACGGAATTGCGATTCGGGGGCTCCTTGGGCCGGTGCTTTTCATGCCGAAAGGTGAAGACAAAGAGTTATGGGCGGATTATGCGGTGCACCTATGGTATCAGAACGAGGCGGTGACGGTCGGCGGCGGTGTAGCAGGACGATTCTTGGCGGCGGCGCCGTATGCGGATCATATCGATTTCGGAGAGAGATTTGCCAACCGCCTGGAACTGGCGGGCCGGGTTTCCCTCGGCGTTTTGAGTCCGGGATTGCATTTGCAGATTCCCCTGGATAGTGATCAGAGGGAAGAAATCAGATCATCGTATGGTCTGGATTTGACGGTTGCGTTTTGATTTTCGTGAATAGGGGCCGGACTCATCTGTCCGGCCCTTTTGTTTTTTCTATCGCCAGGTGGAGATTATTTCAAATTCCATTCTTCCCACAGCAAGCGGGGAGGGACCATACCCGCGGAGAGATACCGGTCGTGAAAATTCCTTAGCGAGAAAGCATCTCCTTCGGCAGTCCTAAGGGCATCACGTAATTTCATGATGTCAAGTTTACCCATCAGATAACTCATTTGAACCGTAGGGCTGAGAGTATAGCGATTGACTTCGACCCGGACAAATTCCGAATCGCTGTCAAGAGCATCGGCCATCCAGGAAACAGTCTGATCGATGGTCCATTGCCTGGTATGGAGTTTGACATCGGCAATGATCCGGGCGGCCCGAAAACGGATTCCGCCCAAAACGCTCAAATAGCGCCGCTGGTCGTTACCGTAAAATCCTTGATTATACATCATTTCCTCGCAATAGAGGGCCCAGCCTTCGATATAGCAGTTGTTGGCCTGCCATCGTCTTATGTCATCGGGAACCAGGGCCGACATCATGAATTGGAGGTGATGACCGGGATAGGCCTCGTGAACAACCGAGCCCTTGAAACCGCGGCGGTTGATAAATTTGAAATAGGCGGCGCGCTGTCCTTCATCAAGAGAATCGGGAATCGGCCGGACATAGAAAAGCCCGGTCTGAACCGGATTGAAAGGTCCTGGATCCTGATAGGCGATGGAACTTATGATATTGCGCAGAAAGACCGGGGTCTCGATGGCGGTGCAGGAGCCGATATCGGGCGGAATGGTCAGAATCTCCTTTTCGGTCAAATATAATTTGGTCTGCTCTATTTCCCAGTTATAATAATTCAGCATATCATCTTTGGTGACACAGTCAAGAACAAAAATCGAATCGACCGGTGTCCGATTGGAGTCGAGGTATAATTCATAATCGCGGTACAAAGAATCATATTGCTGAAAAAGTGATTCTCCAATTTTTAGTAGAGAGTCGGAATCAAAATCAAAGAAATATTCGTTTTTCAATTTATAATCGAATTCCTCTTTGCCGATGGCAAACGATTCCGGTGGCCCGGCGGGGAGCCTTTTGAGGAATTTCTGAAAATCGATCATGGCGCCAATAGCCCGGCGGGCGGCGGCATCGGCTTCGGAGGACAATTCAGGAGTCGTATCTTTGATCTCTGTCACCAGAGAGCGATAGAAATCGATTCCGGTCTGAATCAAATCGAAAGAGATTTGAATGTTGCTCGGCGCCGGCCGCTTCAAGTTCAATTTGGCCTGGGCCAGGAGATCGGGGACAAGTTTCATGCGCGCAATCATATTTTGGGCCCGTTCCGATAAAGGAGCATGCTGGGAAATGTAGATTAGATAGATTCCGGTGACAGCGTTGTCGACATATAGATATGGGCTTTTTTCATGCCATTTGATCCGTTCCAGATCCTGCAGGGCCGCTTCCACATTGCTGCGAAGCAATTTAAGGTCAATGCGGTCATTAATCGCCAGATCGGCTTCCTTGATTTGATTGAGCCGAGAACGGAATTTTTTCAGAAGCCCGATTTCGGTCCGAATCGATTTAGCGGAGTAATCGGTAAAGAGGAAATCATACTTATGAATACCCTTAGAAGTGGCCAGAACCGGATAAAATTTCTGCAGGTTCTCCATGATATCGAATCCCAGTTGCATCAGGGTCGACTGTGGCGACCTCTGTCCGAAACCCGATGCGTATGTCAGTATAATCAGCAAAAGGACGAAAATGATTTTTTTCATTTAGACCTCCGAATATGTGAATTAATATTCATTATTTCTTGAGAATCGCCACCAATTCGATATGCATGGTATGGGGGAACATATCAATCGGTGTAATGTCGATAATTTTGTAGCCAGCCTGCATCAGAAAAGCGGCGTCGCGGGCAAAAGTCGCCGGATTGCAGGAAACATAGGCCAACCTGGGGAGGGCCAGTTCGGCCAGATATTTTAGGGCCTTGGGATGAAGACCGGCCCGAGGCGGGTCGATTACGGCGCAGGAGGCGCTATCAAAAATTCCGCGTTTCTGCATCAAGATATTTTGCACCGAATCGATATGAAAAACGATATTACCGATATTATTCAGGTCGGCATTTTCGCGGGCGGCCCGGATTGCCGCCGGTTCCAGTTCCACACCGATGACGCTACCCACCCTGCCGGCCGCACAGATGCCGATGGTCCCGGCCCCGCAGTAGAGATCGAGCATGAGATCATCCTTTGACGGCTCCAACATGTCGTAAATAAGGCCATATAAGCGTTCGGCCTGATATGTATTGGTCTGAAAAAAGGAATTGGGATATATGCGGAAGGTGTATTCGAATAATTTTTCCTCGATAAATCCGGGGCCGAACAAGATTTTTTCCCTGTCCCCGCGGGCGATATTGGCCTTGGCAGAATTGATATTCTGAACTATAGTCGTAATAGAAGGAACCAGCGATGTCGCCTCGGAAATCAATTCGTCAAGATATGGCATGTCACCGTCGGCCGTGACAATGTTCAGCATGACCTGCTCGGTATTTTTCCCTTCGCGAATGACAAGGAAGCGAACAAAACCGGAATGATCGATAATGTTATAAACAGGGATCTTTTTCTCCTCGACGAATTGCCGGAACCAGACCGTAATTCGATTGGAATTTTCAGACTGCAAAAGGCACTGGTTTATATCAAAAATCCGGTCGAATTGGCCGCGGCGGTGCAATCCCAGAACAAATCCTTGTTCAGGATCGGTATTAAAAGAGAATTCCATTTTATTGCGATAGAAGAATTGGCTGCCGGCGCCGATTATTTCTCCGATCGGAACATTGTCCAGATGCCCAATATGTCTCAGGCAATCAACAACCTGTTTGCGCTTATAAAATAATTGTTTTTCATAATTCAGATCCTGCCAGGTGCAGCCGCCGCAGATCTCGAAATGGCGGCAGGGAGCGTCAATTCGGTCGGGTGATTTGACGAGCAGTTGTGAAACGCGCGCATAGTTGTAACGCGCCTTCTTGCGGGTAACTTCACCGCGCACCGTTTCGCCCGGAAGACCGGAATCGAAGAAGGTAATTTTGCCATCGATTTGGCCGACCGCTTTGCCATCGAAAGCCAGATCGGTAATCTGAGCCTCAATATTGCGATTTTGACTGGAATTGCGATCGGTTGCGGACATAAATTTTAATATAATTCAATAATAAGGGAATACCAAAAGGGAAGACCAGGATTCAATAGCGTACCTTTTATTTTTTAAATTTGTGCCAGAGAAATATGGCAATTCCCGCTATGACGGCCAGAATTATTACCAGGTCGGCCTGATGGAAATATTTTCCGAGTGTGTTCCAGTGATCACCCAGGATTTTCCCGACATAAGCGAGCGCCCAACACCAGGGCAGGGAACCGAGGAATGTATATAGAATGAATTTCCAGAAATTCATGCGGGCAATTCCGGCAGGCAGGGAAATAAAGGTTCGCACCACCGGCAAAAGACGGGAAATAAAAATGGCCATCTGTCCATATTTGACAGTCCAACGCTCGGCATTGTCGATATCTTTCTTGGAAAGCAGGATATATTTCCCGTATTTTTCAAGAAAAGGGCGACCGCCGTAATATCCGGCGGCATAGGCCGCTACGGAACCGAAGACACATCCCAGCGCTCCCGATACCGATACCCACAGCATGGAGAAGCGGCCGGTTGAAACCAGATATCCGGAGAAAGGCATAATTATTTCCGACGGCAGGGGAATACAAGCAGATTCGATGCTCATGGTCAGGATAATGCCGCCATACCCCATACGCGAGATAATGTCAATGATCCACTGAGCGATGGGCTGAATAATCGATTCAAACATTATTGTACCTCGTCGGACCTGCGCCGGGTCGGGCAAATAGTTGTATCTTGCTTCAAAGTCAGTCAATATCCTTTTTGACCGGAATTTTCTCGATGCGAAGTCTTCTCAGTCGATTACCTTTCGTCTCCAGAACCGTGAATTTTACCTGGCGCACCGTTATTTCATCGCCTTTGACGGCGGGACGCCCCAATTTTTCGAAAACGAGGCCGGCGAGGGTATTGGCGCCATCCTCGGGGAGATCCGTTTCAAATTGCTCATTGAGATCGTCGATTCTGAAAGTGCCGGCAGCGAAAGCCACGTTATCCGATTTTCTCGTATATTCGCTTTGATCGGTATCATGCTCGTCCTGAATCTCGCCGACTATTTCTTCGAGCAGGTCTTCCAGAGTAATGAGTCCGGCGGTGCCGCCGAACTCATCGAGGACAATAGCGACATGCATTCTTTTCTGTTTGAACATACCGAGGAGGATATTCAATTTCATGGAATCGGGGACAAAGAGCGGTTTACGAATAATATCGCGTATTATGATCAATTCCGAGTGCTGCATAACGCGGATAATGTCTTTGGTGTAAATGACCCCGACAATGTTGTCCAGAGTGCCGTCGTATACAGGGTAACGAGAAAAACCATTCTCGGTAATTATCTGAAGTAATTTGGAGGTTTCAAAATTGAAATCAACGCCTATAATATCGGTCCGGGGAGTCATGGCCTGGCGAGCCACGGTATCGGAAAAATCAAAAACCGATTTGATTATGGCCTTTTCAGTGGCATCAAAAATACCTTTTTCGAATCCTTCGGCGATCATGTAGTTTATTTCATCCTCGGTGACAGCACCGCCGTCAGCCGATGGTTTCAGGCCAAGCAGTTTGATAAACATTCGAGCCGTCCCGGATAAAAATCGAATCAGATAATGAGTCAGGAAAATAAGGAAATTTACGAATCCCGAGAGCGACGAGGCGATCCGTTCCGGACGGGAAAGGGCTATGTATTTGGGAACCAGTTCCCCAATGATCATGGAGAGAATCGAAATGACGACAACGATGATTATGAAAGATATGGGGCGGGCCGAATTGGCCACACTTTCCATAGGGATTTTGGCTATTACCGGCGCCAAATAATTGACAATGGTCATGCCGCTGAAAACGCCCGCCAGGGTCCCGACAAAAGTAATCCCGACCTGGACAGTAGCAAGAAAAGCCTCGGGTCGGGAATGCAGTTTTTCGGCCCGGGCAGCCGCCCGGTTGCCATGTTTGGCCATTCGCTTTAATTTGCTTTTGCGGCTGGCGATGACTGAGAATTCGATAAGGACAAACAGGCCATTCGCCAGTATTAATAACAAAATGGCTGCGATTTCAAAATAGATATTCGATGACATTACTTTCAGGCAATACCCGGCTTAGTTGACATAGCCGCCTCCCATGGCCAGATTCTGCAGTCTCTTTATTCTTTCTTCAACCGGCGGATGAGTTGAGAAAATCGAAGCGAATCCTTTACCCGAAAGAGGATTGGCAATAAAGAGATGGGCAGTGGCGGGCCGCTGGTCCAGATTCAATCGTACCGGAGTCTTATGAAGTTTTTCGAGGGCCGAGGCAAGGGACAGATATTGCCCTGTTATGCGGCTGCCTTCGGCATCAGCCTTATATTCGCGAGTCCGCGAAATTGCCATCTGAATAAGAAAGGCGGCGATCGGCGCCACGATCATCGCCACAATCAGGGCGATAGGGTTTCCGCCGCGATCGTCGTCGCGAGAGTACCCCCCAAAAATCATCGACCACCGGGCCATCGAAGCCAGCATGCCGATAGCGCCGGCGATAGTGGCGGCGATAGTCCCGATCAGCATGTCACGATTCAAGATATGAGCGAGTTCATGGCCGATAACTCCCTCCAATTCGCTGTCATTCAGGATTTCCATCAGACCTTCGGTGGCAGCGACAGCGGCATGGTTTTCATTTCTTCCGGTGGCGAATGCATTTGGGGCCTTGGTCGGAATTGTATATACTTTCGGCATCGGGATACCGGCCTTTTTGGCCGCAAGATTTACAATTCGAAATAATCGTCGATTGGTGTTTTCATCGACCGGAACGGCGCGATACATTTTAAGGACGATTTTATCCGAAAACCAATAAGAAATGAAGTTTATAATGGCGGCGATTATTAGAGCGATTAGCATACCACTCTGTCCCCCCAAAGCATAACCAACCAGCATGAAAAGGGCGGTGAGCAAGATCAGGAGCATCGCGACTTTAAGACTATTCATAAGTTATTCACCTCTTCACTTTATCAAATTTTCTCGAATGCATATTCAAACTTAAGGCACTTCATAAGATTGAACATGCGATTTGAAACAAAGTTTTAGGCAAATATCTCCGATCGATTTATTTGCTCGGATGTCTTTTGCGGCCCCGGCCCCAGGTGTCATCCTCTGCCGGGGGTTCATCGCCTTCATTATCCGATCCGCTTTCTGAATTTTCCTCCTGTTGCGACGCGGACTGCTGATCGGACTCTCCAGAGACAGGGGTTGAATTCTCAGCAGGCTGGGTTTCCCTCTTTTCTTCCTCTTTCGGCCCGGTTTCCTCCGGGAAAAAATCAAATTTTGGGATGCCTTCTTCAAAAAATTCATCTTTTTTCGGCGGCGGAATTTCTGTATTAGGTTGTGAAGGGATATCCGGAACACCCTGAATTTGCGGAAGCTGTTTCCTCAACTTCTCGAGTTCTTTCTCTATGTTTTCCCGCGGAATATTTTTGTCCTTGGGGGAAGGCTCCGTGGGAGCGGCCGCCCGCTTCGGGCCCTTTCGGTCCCCGCGGTCGTTACGATCCGATCGCCTATCCCTTTTTTGAAAATCTCCGGGCTTGCCGCCGCGTCCCCGCGTATCGTAGCGCCCGCCCCGAACGGGTCGATTACCCCTTTCCGACCGTTCCGAACGAGAACGTCTCGGTTCATACGATTTCTGGGGACGGGAATCGATTGACGGAGTTGCGGAAGGAACGGGATGGGGGACGGTTTTTGTTTCGGGACTTTCCGCGACAACGCCGAGGCTGACCATATCCGACCAGGTATCAACAGTGGCCCGGCACCTTTCCAGGAGCCAATCGGCGGCCAGAATTAATCCGAGTCCTTCGATTGGTAGGCCAACGGCAGAAAGAACGAAAACCAGTGAAATTATCCCGGCGAAGGGAATTCCGGCGGCAATCACTGATCCAAAAATCGCTGCAACGAAAATTATTAATTGCTGAACCGGGGATAATGCGATGCTGAATGACTGAGCGATAAATACGGCCGCAACTCCGAGATATAGGGCCGTGCCGCTGCGGCTGAGAAAATTATACTGGCTTTCCATGGTTCGCACGGCGGGCGCGCTTTTTTCCGGAAAGGCAATTCCGGTTACAAAGGTTTCGGCAATAATATCGCCACGGTTGGAGAGGAACTGAAGAGGATCTTTTCCGGAGACTCCCTTAAGGGTCAGAGGGAGCACTATTGCGCTCTCAACAATCAGTCCTATTACGACGATTAACGCGAAAAATCCCAGTCGGAGGGCAAAAATATTGAAGTCACCGCGATAGTCGGCTCCAATATTGGCGACCAAAGCTAGAACACCCAACGGCGCGAAATATAGTATATATACAAAAAATCTCTTTAGCGCTTTGTCCAGAGCTGCCAGGAAATCATGGACGGCTCTTCCGGCATTGCCAATTGCCGCGAGGGCGATTCCGAAAAGGATAGAAAACAGAAGGAGTCCCAATCCAAATCCCCACGACCATGCTTGGAAGAGGCTCGATGGAACCAGGCTTGTAGCCAGATCGCCCCACATGCCCCCCACCCCCTGCGAGACAAGATTCGCCGGATCGGCTGAAATCAAACCCGGTTTGGCTACGTTCACCAGAATCAAGCCAATCGCCACCGCCAGGCCGTTTACCAGAAAGAAGTAGGCAAGGTATCTGCCCATCGACTTTCCAGAGATCCGGATGGCTCCCAGAGATGTCACTCCCAAAATGACGGAGACCGCAAGCAAGGGAATGACAGCAATTTTTAGAGCATTGAGGAAAATAACCCCAAGGAATTTAATTGGCGGTGCCACTTCCGGCACAAAGAAACCAAGAAGCCAGCCCGCTACTGCGGCTAAGAACATCGCCAAGAACAATATTTGACTTGTCTTACTACTCATAATCTCAATTCTATTATATGGTTAATAAAATACAACCTTTATTATACAAATAAAAAATCGGCATTGCAACCCAAAAGAGAGCCGATAATATCGCCGATCTGCCGCCATGATTAGAGTCTGTGAATAATTGCTATTGCCATCTCTATCTTCTTGTCTCATATTGTAGTTATGAATTTCAACTCGCATGAATTTTTTATGGAAGTGGCGCTTCGAGAGGCCAAAATGGCCTATGAGGAGGGGGAAGTTCCGGTGGGGGCGGTCGTGGTCAAAGATGGTCAGATTATCGGGCGGGGCCATAACCGAACCGAATCACTGAAGGATGCTACCGCTCATGCTGAGATAATCGCGATAACGTCGGCGGCATCGATTATCGGGGATTGGCGCCTTGAAAATTGCCTTTTATATTCCACTATCGAGCCGTGTGCTATGTGCGCCGGAGCGGCGGTTTTGTCTCGAATCGCGACGATTATCTTTGGCGGCCGCGATGCCCGTTTTGGAGCCTGCGGTTCCATATTCAATATCCCGGTTGAGAAAAGACTGAATCACCGGATTGAAATAATTTCCGGGGTTCTGGAAAAGGAATCATTGGAATTAATGCAGAATTTTTTCAGGGATCTTCGGCAAGGAAAGGAGCGAGCCAATTGAATAAGTTTAATGTAGATATCAATCATGTTTTAGTGAAGCCGATATATATGGGACTCCTGATGAATATATTCGTGCCGGTCTCCCTGCTGGCGGCGGCGTATTTTCTGGATAGATCGCGAGCCACGGAACCGTTAAATCCGGCACAAGATCTCAATATTTTCTTCTGGGTTCTGGCGGTGATATCAATACTTGACGGCGCGGCGGCAATCTATTTTCGTCAGAAAAGATTCTTTTCTCCGATGATTCGATCCAGAGAGACATTTGAAGATGATCTGGTTCGGGGCACCTTTGCGGCGTCAATTATCTGCTTTGCCTTCACTTCGGCGATTTCCGTATATGGATTAGTGATGTATCTATTGGGAGGAACATTTGCGAATTTCCTCTTTTTTGTGTTTTTGTCCTTTGTCGCCTTTCAATTGGTGCGGCCGCGTCATGGATTCATGGAGAAGGTAATCGCGGCGCAGGAAAATCTTGTGGAACGCGGTCAATTTCTGGGGGCAAAAATTTAGGCTTTACAAATTGCGAGCAAATGGTTTATTTGGCGGCGATCTGTAAATGACGGAGAGGTGCCGGAGCGGTCGAACGGGGCGGTCTCGAAAACCGTTGTCCCTTCGGGGACCCTGGGTTCGAATCCCAGCCTCTCCGCTTTATTTTTTATCGTTCCCATAACTTATCTATTGACAGGTGGTTAGGCGGCGGCTGTTCGGGTGCACCATCCCGGCCTGATTTTTTAGGTGACACCAATAAAAAAGGAATGGCTTCGCAGCCATCGTTTTTTTCTAATCCAGCTGCAATTTTATTGTCTGCATGGCTCCGGGCCATGTTTGTAAAGGTAACTGATCAGGAAGGAAACATCCAGAATGTTTATTTTTCCGTTACAGTTGGCGTCACCGGCCTCCAGCGGATACGGTTCCGGACCGTGCCGATAGAGATAATTTATTAAAAAGGAAACATCCAGAATGTTTAACGTTCCATTGTCGTTAGCATCGGCATTGAGATAATGATAGCCTTCCTCGACATTATATGTCACGGTATCGGTCTGTCCGGGATCGGGAACCGGCTCGTTCCATTTGACCATGCATTCGTTGGAGCCGTCAATCCTTATGCCTGCACCATAATAGGAATTAGGAGGGGCCGCGGTTTCAGCAATTATCTCAATCGTATAGCGCCCCCAGATGGGATGAGGAATATTGATCGAATCATTAACAATCTCAACGTACGTTGCCGGAATTAGCGTTTGGGTGAGATTTCCATCGGCATCCTTGCCAATATAGTAGCCATCCGGATCGGTGACCTTCAGATTAACCGGAGAATAAGCGACCACGATTAGCGGCCCTGGGGTCAGAGTGAAATTATCACTGAATTCGGACGTGTTGCCCAGCGTATCGGTGGCCGTGGTGCTGATTATTGAAAACTGTTTGACTGAATTGGGAATGGTGTTGGTGAAAGCCCCTGTGGGATCGGCGGCTGTAAATCCTATATATGAATAGGCCTCCCCATGTCCTGACGGATCGGCCGGTTTTATCGGATCTCCGGCCGGGTGAGCCACAAAGAACTCGATCCGGGATTTGCCAGCCGAACGGCCATAAATAATAAAAGAACTGTCGGGGTTTATATAAACCGAATCGACCTCGGGATAGTTCAGAAGGTCGTTGGGGCCAGAGTCAGCGTCGCCGGGATCATTTATGGTAACCCCGTCATTGTTGAGGTCGATGCCAAGATCGGTATTATCATAAAACAGATTATTGGTTATAGTATTATATGCGGTCAGAGGTCCGGTTATAGATATGGCATTGGCCGGGAAGTTCCGGAATGTCAATCCCTCAATCCTGCAATTACGGCTTTGCAGAACCATGCAATTGCCCCCGGATAGACCGGAACCGTCGACAATTACAGAGTAATCGCCGCTCGGCGCCGTCGAACCCAGAATCACTGTGCTGTCATCGATAAAAGCCGGAAGAGACGTGGCCAGCGAAATCATTCCTGAAACGGAAAAGTCAATTGTATCAAGTCCCATGGAGGCATTGGCATTGGTAATTGCAAATCGAAGCGATCCCGGACCGTCGTCATCAAGATTGATAACCTTGAAAGAATCGACGGAATAGTCGACATCAGGAACGATAATGGATCCGCCGCTTACAAATATGAATTCCCCGGCCGGCCGGACGAACGCTTTTTCCAGCGAGATCTTGCCGGTTCCGCCGTTTCCTATCGATCGGGCGTTTAACTTGACCAAAAGGGCATCGTTTTGCGCCGATAGACTTGACATCATGTACAGTCCACCGAAAAGGACGGTAGCGCCAATGGTATCGAACTTGGCACTGCGGTTGAAATCCGGCGAAAAGACCGATCCGGTCCAATCGACAGATGTAATTTTATACTCTTCCGTTGTGGTATAATGAAATCCCGCGGTCAAGCCGGTTAAAGAAGAGGAATTCGTTATGTAGACCGGGATGGCCACCGAATCATTTCCGGGATAGGCCGTATAGGGCTGTGCTCCGACCCGGATTTTATTACCCGCAACGGTTTGCCAATTTTCGCCAGTATTGCTGCAACCGAATGGGGCCGGACCCATATAATAAATGTAATTAATAAGATACGAGCAGTCGGCGATATTGACGATCGTGTCGGGGCCGGCCACTCCATCGGCATTGCCCGCCAGATAATCGACTGGTGAAGCGCCTGAGCCCAATATAAAGTTGTATAAATAAGATATATCCGCAAGTTGGACGCTGCCGCTGTTGTTGGCATCGCCGCAGACATAGGGGGCGCGGCCGACCATTGTTGTGGTTGCGGCATTATCACTTTCGGAAATAGTCTTTGGCTGATTGGCATTTTCACCGGTGGAAATCGCCGGAAATAGAAGCGTGCCGATCAAAATAGGAATGAGCATTAAACGCATATTTCCTCCTTAGGAGTCATAAGAAGAAATCAGTTTAACAAAATATCAGGCAAGAATTTTTCAAATTGCGACCTGAAGGGCGTGCTCAAACCCACCGAAAGATAAGACATTTTCGGGACTTGTCAAGCCGCCATTTGGGGTGGTAGTGCGGTAGATTACTCGCTTCAGCGCACAGATTTTGGATTTAAGAGCACCAGAAATCAGCCTCAAAACTAGTATTTACAATTAGATCTTTACAATTGTAAATTGATTATTTGGGCCCATGATTTCTAGAGTTTTAGCTGGGTCCCTATCGGATATTCAGACTGTTTACCGGGCGAAATCAATCGTTAAGGATTTTCATAGCCAGCATGGTTATATCATCGGAACGGGGCAGATTTTGGCAGTGCATCGAGACTTTTTCCAACAGCGCGCGGCAAAGGCACGGCAATTCATCTCTATTGCAACTCTTAATGGCTTCCATCAATTTTTCCTCTCCGAACATCGTCCCGTCAGGACTAAATGCTTCCGTGACCCCATCGGAATAAAGAAAAACCGTATCGCCGGCTTGCAGCGGAATTTCGCGAACCGTAAACTGGTATTGGGCGACAACCCCGACTATCAGGTCGGGAAGCCCGGGTTCAAAGAGGAAATTATTCTTCCGAATTATTATGGGCGCCGGATGACCTCCGTTGATATAGCGAAGCAAACCGGTTTGACAATTATACTGACCGAAAATTGCAGTGACAAATTGAAGTGTTTCCGGTTGCCCTTTTTGCCCATATTGGCAAATCATATTATTGAGGCCTTCAGCCAGATTGATTAGATTGACGTCCGTTCCTTTTAGAACCTGGGAGCGGAAAAAAGCCTGGATGTTTGACATTAATAGGGCGGCCGGAACACCTTTGCCGGAGACATCACCAATGGAAAAAAAGTGCCTGTCCTCATCAATTTTGATGTAATCGTAAAAGTCGCCACCCACGTCTTTGGCCGGCAAGTTTATCCCGCATACCT
This sequence comes from Candidatus Zixiibacteriota bacterium, assembly GCA_900498245.1. NCBI lineage: Bacteria > Pseudomonadati > Candidatus Zixiibacteriota > Candidatus Zixiibacteriota bacterium. Next base: position 2,914,102 of record LS998015.1, on the reverse strand, counting down.
GGCATCCCTTCAGGTTTAAATCCTCCTTGGGCAGGAAACCTTCCTGTATTCGGTGAGCCACCCTTAATTCCTCTTCCAATTGAATCAGCCTCAGCTCTTTCTCTCGCAAACGAGCGTTTTCAATAACTCTCGCCACCTGCGTTCCGACAATCCCCAAAAAGCGCCGGTCATCTTCAGCGAAGCCGCCTTTCTTCTTATTGAACAGAACCAGCAGGCCTATCAGTCCCCGATGGGTCAGGAGCGGGGCCGATAGTAAGGAATGTATTCCGGACCGGGACAGATGCAATTTTCCGAGGAACCGATCGGACGTAACATCATTGCAGAGAAATATATCGTTATTCTTAATCATCCATCCTGTCAAACCGATATTGAGATGAAAAGCCGTTCGTTCTTCCTCGGTCGCAAACCCTCGGGAGAATGTCACCATTTTGTCGGCCTGTTTTTCAGTCTCATCAAGCAGAAATATGGCCCCCTGCGAGGCCTTTATCCGTCCGAGGCAACTATCGATAATAACGCGCGAAATATCCTCAACCGACATGAGGGAATTTATGGCATTGGCTATCCGGTTGAGAGCGACCAATTCGTCCATGGCCCTTTTGAGGCGATCCGATTCCGATTCGAAACTGCTTGGCATATGAATTTTGCCCAATTATATTTAACTGACAGATGGCCCAACTGAATTTAATGAATTTTTGGTCGGGCGCAATATCTGTTTTTGGGGCCATAGGGCGACACAACCTGTTTTAATCGGATCGGTATGCTAATTCAAGGTTCTCATTTTGGGCATTATGACATCCTGGATATCATCGGGGAAGGAGCAAAGGGGATAGTCTATAGGGCCAGAGATATCGACCGGAACTCGGAGGTGGCTCTTAAGATTTTGAAACCGCAGTATGCCCGATCCCCCGAATATCAAGACAAACTTAAGGCCGAAGCCAGAAAGGCTTCCCGAATCGAATCTCCTCATGTAGTCCGCGTTCTGGAATATAATAATTTCGATGAGACCTCCTATATCGCCCTGGAATTTGTGGATGGTGTGACGCTCGCCGATTTTGCCCTCCATTGCGATTTCCCGGCGAAAGTCAATCTGATCTCCCAGATTGCCGATGGGCTAAAGGCGGCGCACATGGCGGGATTACTGCATCGGGATCTCAAACCTCAGAATATAAAAGTCACCCCGGAAGGAACGGTCAAAATCCTTGATTTCGGTCTGGCTAAGGAAGTGAATGCCGATAGTGTCGATAAATATGGCAATGTCGAAGGAACCCTGTATTATCTCGCCCCCGAGCAACTGACGGGCGGAACGATTTCGTATGCTTCGGATCTCTTTAGTTTTGGTACCATAATTTATGAAATCCTGAGCGGCCGACGCCCTTTTGACGGCGATTATCCGGCCGCCATTCTTTACTCCATACTTCATGAGAACCCGGCCCTGCTGTCTGAATTCAATCGAGATCTCCCTAAATGGTTTGATGGTTTGGTGGTCGGTCTTCTCTGCAAACAACCATCTGAACGGTTTCAGCGCATTGAGGAATTCATCACTGCTCTTAATAAATGTATCCGCGGCGACGTGACATGCCTGGACACCATAAAGAAACTACCCCCTCAAACCGTCACTGTAATAGATCTGAAAAATCTCTCGGGCGACGTCAATTGGGATAACCTTTGCGAGGGATTCACAGAAGAATTAATCAATGAAATTTCCCGCCGCACCGATTTGATAATTTCCGCCGAGCCATCCACTATCTACACGAGAAACATCAGGGAACTTTTCGAAAAATGCCGTTCCGATTTTGTGGTTTCCGGGACATTGCTTCAATGGGAAGGCAAATTGAAATTCTATATAAAGATCCACGGCGATCGGGGGAATAAAATTGTGTTCTCCAAGGAATACATTTCATCTATGAATGAGGTTTTTGCAGTACTATCAAATATTGCCGGTGAAATTGCGCTGAAATTTGCTGAAAGTACTGGGTCGAGTTCACCCGAGGTGACCGATTATTTTCAAACAGATATTGCCGCCTATGATTTTTACCTGAAGGGCCGCAGCTACTATCAGACTAACAAACCCGATGACCTGGAATTGGCTGAAAAGATGTTTAAAAGGGCCCTGGAAGTAGATGAAAATTTGGCCTATGCACATGCCGGTCTCTCAGATTTATATGCTTTCCAATATATGGCCTATTATGACCGGAGTTCCCTCAAAATCAGTCAGGCCAGAGAGGAAGCGTTTAAGGCCATCGAGATCGCCCCTGATTTGGCCGACGCCCATCGATCCCTCGGAAGATTCTACATGTTTGTGGGTGAATATGAGAAGGCAGAAAAGTCCCTACTTAAGGCCATTGACATTAACCCCAAATATGCAATCGGATACAGGACGCTGGCCTGGCTTAAGGAACTGGTGGGAGATCATGATCGGTCCCTATATTGGGCGAACTTTTCCCTGAAATATGCCCCCAATGATTTGGAGACTCTGCTTCTTCTGAGTCTCATTAATATGGATTTAAAGAAGTATACACCGGCCATGGCCACTCTTAATCGGGCTTTGGAACTGGCGCCCGATTATGGCAGGGCTTACTATAATTTGGGACTGGTTTATCTCAAACTGGGAGTTCTGGAGCCGGCCCTGGCCAATTTGCTTCTGGCTGTCAAATATAAGGGCGACCCCAGCGCCCAAATTGATGCCGGATATGTTCACCTTTTAATGAGAGATTTTGATAATGCCCGGAGGCAATTCAATAATGCCATCAAAGCAGGATGTTTCTCTTTTGTGGCCAATTACTTCCTTGGTTTGATTGATAAACTGCAGGATAAAAAGACACAGGCAGTCAACCATTTCAATTTGGCGATTGAGGAAATAGTTGAATTGTCGGATCAGGATAAAGATAATGCAAATTTCGTATCCTATCTTGCCATGGCATATGCCGGTGCGGGAGAATGGTCACTTTCACAAGCAACAATATCAAAATTGGATGTCAATCCGTCAATTGATGGATCAATTCTATATAACATGGCGCGAGCGTATGCCTTAATGGATGATAGAATTAGGGCTCGCGAATTTCTGGAAAAGTCCTTCGCGGAGCATGCCGGACCATCGGAAAAAGAAGCGGCTCTGGATCCTCACTTCTTTGACGTTATTTCGATTCCTGATTCAAATGCGATGTAATCGATCCGGACCGCTATCCGAAGTCCCTTCCCCCGTAGGGGAAAGTATGACGGAATCACATTTTTGGACATGATATGTGAAATGATTGCAGTACGTCCAGGCAAAGCCGTGATCCATCTGTGCCTATCATGCATCAAAATAGACAAAACTAAACTCAAAAACTAAATCGCCGGGGCTTTTCGGGGTTGCGCCGCATTTCATTGTGTGCAATAGATCGGAGAAATGTGCATTGGGGGATTCCAGCCTCTCCGCTTTATATATATATGATCATCGCAAGTTGCATTCGAGAGATTCTGACGATTTTGATCCCTTTCCCGATTTCCGCTTCAAAGAGTATCTTAGAGGATATAATACCAATGGACTCTGAATAGAGGCCGATCACTTATTGTCAATCAGCAACTATTGAGAATATCGACTCTTCGCAGTTGTGCTATATCGCGCCCGGCCAAAAAAAAGCAGGGCCCTATGGCCCTGCTTGCAAGAATTAAATGCCCGGTTAGGCGGGGCTATTTCAGTATAATCATCTTCTTGGTCGCCTGGAACTTTCCGGCGGTCAGGCGATAGAAATATACGCCCGAAGCACAGCGGGAAGCATCCCACTCGATTCGGTGGTACCCGGCGTCGGCATATTTGCGCCAACTTTCTACCTTCTGACCGAGAATGTTGAAAACAGCCAGTTCGTATTCACCGGCCACCGGCAATGCAAACTCAATGGTAGTAATTGGGTTGAACGGATTGGGGTAGTTTTGTCCGAGCGAAAAATCAACGGGAACCAAACGATCACTATTGACTCTGATTGCGGCACCGAGGTAATCGGCGGCATCGGCCGAAACCAGTTTGGCCGATCTGCTGATCTTGAGGATGTCACCCGAATTAATGGCCAGCCCTTTGGTCATGCTATAGAGCAGCACCCGGGTGATGCCGTTTTCATAATTGGATTTGATTTCCATTCCCTGAGCCGCTTCCGTCAGCACCGGACAAGCGTCGCCATCGAATATCAGCAGTACTGCGCCGAGGGGTGAATTGGTCTCGACCTTCACCAAATCATCATCGGTATAAATCCGGGCATAGGCGCCGGGATTCGGTTTTGCCGCCGGCTGGGCGTCACCGATGATGACCCTGATTAGATAAACCAGGTCGGCGACCGACAGGGACATACCGTCAGCATTGACATCAGTCGCGGCAATCTGACCCTCAATATTGACGACAAAGGCGCTCAAGCCGTATATGAAATAGTTGGTGAAGACCACGGCATCGCCGATCTCATTGGCGACACCGTTCAGATTGATATCGCCCCGGAGATCGATACTATCGGCACAGACGATATCAACGCCACCGTCGATAAAATCAATACAGCGAATAGGAGCCGGTTTGCCCGAACCGCCGCCGACCAGGCATGAGTCCTGAGCTCCAAGGTAAGTTGGGAACGGGGAGTTGTAATCAGTTATCAGGTTTTTCTGGAAATCGTAGACGTCGCGAGATACCCAGAGGGTGTCGCCACCTTTAGAGGAAATCGAATTGTCGCCGCAATCGACCCAGAAAAATCTGACCGGAACATACTGGCACTCAAATGTGCGATTATTGGTGACAAGAAAATCTATTGAGGCCAGGACGCCCACTCTTCCGTTAAGATAGCAACTGGGATGATACGCTCCATTATTGGTCTCGGCCATACCGACAATTCGGATAAGGCCCGAGGGACAGGATGTGCAATTGCCGTCATATCCGAAGCGATAAGTGAAATATTCCCATCCGCAGTCGCTTAATAAATCACCACCCAGGACGGATCCAGGCGAAAGGGCGCTATTATCATAGGCCACCAAGAAATCGAACCCACCCAACTGCTTTCCTGAGCCGTTGAGTCGAATATCGACCAACTGGTGATGTCCCTGATAAGCATTATGGACCTTCTCAATCTGAACATGGATGCATTCGTCAAGATGGATGTCCACACAAACCGTATCGGCGGCCAATTGTCCGCAGGCATCGGTGGCCTGTATTATCATGCAATAGGTGCCGATACTGTCGATGTTTACGCAGACTCTTCCTGATACGGGATTATAGGTTCCTGTCGGCAGGATAGTTACATTATTGATATTGTTATCCGGATCATGAATGTC